>NZ_JADBQO010000142.1:0-288 GCF_014895875.1 Enterobacter cloacae complex sp. P12RS | reverse complement strand
CATGTTACTTTAAAAAATAATGATAACATAAACATGGATACTATAATTAAGGCAATTAAAGTAGGGAGTGATTGGTATACTTATAGTGATGCAGGAAAGTTAGATTTATCAGAAATAAGTAAAATCAATATCGGAATGTACACTACTGATCCAGTAAAAATACTATCTAGTAATTATTTAGAATTTAAATAATCACTTTGCAGTTTTGCTGGTATATCGGAAATGGCGTTATCCAAAACGCCATTCTTTTGAAGTATTATGTAAAAAACATCCCTATTTATATAAAGG
>NZ_JADBQO010000141.1:0-247 GCF_014895875.1 Enterobacter cloacae complex sp. P12RS | reverse complement strand
CGCCGAAATTAGTTGTTCATATACCTTTGGCTCAATAAATAAAGAATCGTTAAAGTTAGTGAATGTATTTTGTGCTGGGTAATGGAGGTGATAATATGATTAGTCAGTTTTTTATTTTTTTCCTTATTTGTAATATCTCTTTTTCCTTGTGTTTCAAATCCCTCAGAATTTATTCATGTTGGTGAGCAATACTTTTTTGAACTAAATGGTGAAACTTTTCTGATGGGTCTCGAGTTTATATGCGATA
>NZ_JADBQO010000140.1:0-377 GCF_014895875.1 Enterobacter cloacae complex sp. P12RS | reverse complement strand
GTATTAAAACAACGAGACAATATAAACTTTTCTAAATTTTCTTCAATTTTTGATTCAGTTCTGGAGATAATCCAACATCATGCACATCAAAAATCTTCAAGTTAATCATTAGTCAACCACAGCTAAAGTGTACAGGAAGTATCGACAGGGAACTGGTTTTTTCTGGTGCCCTGACGATAAAAATATTAGGTTTAGTAAAGACTCTACATTCTGCTAATTTGTCTCAATTTTCTATACCCACAGTAATTAAAGAGGTTTCGAAATTTTTATAAGACAGCGGTTTTAAATTTTCGTAATGATATAATGATTATTATGGATAGGATAAGGCTTATATGTCTTATCGGTAATAAGTAACGTATTGCGCCACACACTATAAA
>NZ_JADBQO010000014.1:0-96265 GCF_014895875.1 Enterobacter cloacae complex sp. P12RS | reverse complement strand
GTCATGTGAAGTAATCCATTTATACGCCAAATAAGCGGGGCGAATAATAATGGTTACAAATTTGCCGGTGCAACGCTGCAGTTTATATAATATTATATATAAAACCATATAGATGGGTGCGCATGATGAATAAATTACAGCTAAAGCCACGCGAGTTAAAAATAATCTCCGTCATCGCAGCCACCCACAGCATTGGTGATGCCGCCGCCCTGCTGGGCATGGCGCAGGCCAACGTCAGTAAATATCTCTCGGATTTTGAAACGCGGGTTGGGCTTAAGGTTTTTGAGCGCACGACCCGCCAGCTCGCTCTGACGCAGTTCGGTGAGGCGTTGCTTCCCTATGTCGACGCCACGCTGGACAAAAACACGCAACTTATTAATTTCATTGCCGATTATAAGCATGAAAAGCGTGGAAAAGTCACGATTTACGCCCCAACGGGCATTGTGACCTATCTCGCGCGCCACGTGATCCACCAGATAAAGGACATCGGGGACATTCGTATTTCCCTGAAAACCTACAACCTGGACCGCAACGAATATTCAGAAGGTGTGTCCTTCCCGGATGACTGTGATATTTTAATTACCTATGCTCAGCCAAAAGATGAAAGTCTGGTCGCCAGCGTGTTAGCAAAATATTCCGTCACTGCATTCGCAACCCAGGAATATTTAAATAAACATCCTTTAACCGGACCTGAAGATTTAATTAATCACTCCTGTATTCTGATCGACTCCATGCTGGTCGACGACGCCAACATCTGGCGTTTTCGCATGCATGGCAGTGATGATGTGCATGATTATCGGGTAACCGGAAACTATATTTGCGACAATACCCAGACGGCCCTGGAGCTGGCAAGAAATAATCTTGGCATTGTGTTCGCGCCGAAAGAAAGCCTGAAGAAGGAATTAACGCAAGGCACGCTGGTCCCCTGTTTCCCGCATCAGGAAGAGTGGTGGCTCGATCTGACCGCCATCTTCCGCAAGCGCGAATATCAGCCCTGGCGCGTACAATATGTTCTGGATGGTGTCCTCAACTGCCTGCGCCAGCAAATTGCTCAGGCCGTCCATGGACGGCCTGAACTGGGCGATTAGAATAGCCCCAGCGGTTTATCGGAGTAGCTGACAAGCAGACATTTCGTCTGCTGGTAATGATCCAGCATCATCTTGTGCGTTTCACGCCCGATGCCCGACTGCTTATACCCGCCAAATGCCGCGTGAGCCGGATAGGCGTGGTAGCAGTTGGTCCATACGCGTCCCGCCTGAATGCCTCTGCCCATTTTATAGGCCAGGTTGCCGTTGCGGCTCCAGACTCCCGCCCCCAGGCCATACGGCGTGTCGTTGGCAATCTCCAGCGCCTCCTCCATCGTTTTGAAGGTAGTCACCGCCAGCACCGGTCCGAAAATCTCCTCCTGGAAGACGCGCATGTTGTTCTGCCCGAACAGGATCGTCGGCTCAAGGTAATACCCTTCCTGCAGATCCCCGCCGAGCACCTTACGGCGACCGCCGGTCAGGATATCCGCCCCTTCCTTCTTGCCGATATCGATGTAGTTGAGGATAGTCTCCAGCTGGCCATGCGAGACCTGTGCCCCCATCTGCGTAACGTTATCGAGCGGGTTACCGCTGCGGATAGACTCGACGCGGCGAATGGCCCGCTCCATAAAGCGCTCGTAGATGGACTCCTGCACCAGCGCGCGGCTTGGGCAGGTGCAGACTTCGCCCTGGTTAAAGGCAAACAGCGCAAACCCTTCCAGCGCCTTGTCGAAGAAAGCGTCCTCTTCCTCCATCACGTCCGCGAAGAAGATGTTCGGGGACTTCCCGCCCAGCTCCAGGGTCACCGGAATGATGTTTTGCGTGGCGTACTGCATAATCTGCTGGCCCACTTCCGTCGACCCGGTAAACGCCACTTTAGCGATCCGTTTTGAGGTGGCCAGATATTCCCCTATCTCACCGCCCGCGCCGTTCACCACGTTAATCACCCCCGGCGGCAGAAGATCGGCAACAATTTCCATCAGCAGCAGGACAGAGAGCGGGGTTAAACGCGCCGGTTTAAGCACAATGCAGTTCCCGGCGGCCAGCGCGGGCGCCATTTTCCAGCTCGCCATCAGCAGCGGGAAGTTCCACGGAATAATTTGCCCGACGACACCCAGCGGCTCGTGGAAGTGGTACGCCACGGTGTCGCTATCTACCTCGCTTATTCCGCCTTCCTGCGCGCGAATACAGGAGGCAAAATAGCGGAAGTGGTCGATAGCCAGCGGCACGTCTGCCGCCATCGTTTCCCGGATCGGCTTGCCGTTATCCCAGGTTTCCGCCGTCGCCAGCAGCTCCAGGTTCTGCTCCATCCGGTCGGCGATTTTGAACAAAATGGCCGCGCGCTCCTGAACGGAGGTATGGCCCCATTTATCTTTCGCTTTGTGCGCTGCATCCAGCGCCAGATCGATATCCCGCTTGCCGGAACTGGCAATCTCGCACAGCGGCTGGCCGGTAACGGGCGTCAGGTTGGAATAGTATTCGCCGTCGACGGGGGCCACCCAGTCGCCGCCGATAAAATTGTCATAACGGGGCTTCAGCTTGAGGGGAAAACCATACTCGCCGGGCTGGATTCGCGAAGAGGGAGGATTGTTTGTCATGACCGTCTCCTTGCTGTTGGTGTACAACAAGGGTAGTCCCGGCTGGCGGTTTTCTCGCCAGTGGGTGACGGGTTTACGAGCCGTATCACGGATTACCGTACTTTACGTTTCGTTTCTGCCACTGAGCCATACTTAACAGCTCAAGGGCTCATGAGGAACGATGCGATGCAGCTGTTTATCGGTTTTGACGTAGGCGGAACCCACATCAAACACGGCGTGATTGATGAAAATGGCAAGGAGCTGACGACGGACGAGTACGATACTCCTGAGGATAAAAACACCTTCAAAAAAAAGTGGAAAGCGGTAGTTGAAGCGTATCAGGACGAACACGACATCGTCGGTATCGGCGTGAGCTTTCCCGGCCATATTAACCACCACAGCGGCGAAGCGGCAAAAGCGGGCGCACTCGACTATCTCGACGGCGAAAACCTGTGCGAACTCTTCGCCGGTCTGACCGATCTTCCCGTCACCGTGGAAAACGACGCCAACTGTGCGGCGCTGGGCGAGCGCTGGCAGGGCGCGGGTAAGGACTACGAGCATTTCGTCTGCATCACCATCGGCACGGGCATCGGTGGCGGGATTGTGATGGAAGGCGATCTTTATCGCGGGTCGCATTACCGCGCTGGCGAATTTGGCGTGCTGCCCGTGGGTAATAACGGCGAACCCATGCATGACGTGGCGTCGGCCAGCGGCCTGATGAAAGCCTGCCGCCGCGCGCTGGCCGTATCAGAAGAAGAGATGCCTGACGGCGAGGAGCTGTTTAAACGCATGGAGAGCGACGTGCATCTGCGTGAGGCCATTGAGGAGTGGGCCCATTGCCTCTCGCGCGGCGTTTACAGCGTAATCTCTATGTTCGATCCACAGGCAGTGCTGATTGGCGGCGGGGTAAGCGAGCAGGAGAAAATCTATCTCCTGCTCGATAAGTACCTGCAGCGATTCGAGGAGTGGGAGGCGCTCAAGGTGCCCATTCTGCCCTGCGAGCTGGGTAACCAGGCGGGAAGGCTGGGCGCGGTATGGCTGGCAAAACAAAAACTCTCCCGCCGCACGTAGCGCTCAGGGGAACAGCTGCGCGTCGCGAAGCAGATGGTCATTACCCCGGCGACGCGTAAAACCGATGCGGTTGAAATATTCCAGGATCTGGATCGCCAGCTTGCGGCCAACGTTCAGCCGGTCGCGGAAATCGGCTGCGCAGGTGGAGCCGCGCGCCTGATCCAGTTCGCGGATCAGGTTAGCAAACGCCACAATGCGATCGTTACGGTAATAACGATCTTTCACGATCGCGACTATCAGCCCCTGCTGCGCCGCATGGCGCAATACCTGCCGCATCATCTGCTCGTCGGTGTTCGTTTCACGCGCCAGATCGCGAACCCACCAGGGTTCATCGCCAAACAGCGAGGCCACTTTTTGCCAGATTGCCTCCTGCTCTGCGGTGAACCCGGCTTTGTGATCCGGCAGGTGCAGCCAGCCGTGATGGCTTTTAATCACCCCGCTTTCGCGCATGTTTTCAATCAGCAGCAGCACCAGCGCCTCGTCTTCCATCGGCAACGCCATGCGTCGCAGGCGCTCACGACCAGGACCGGGTTCATCCTGATGCTGTTCATGGTAAGTGGCGAGCGTGTTCAGGATCTTACGCTGCCAGTCTGCCGCAACCGGCGCATTAAGCAGGCTGTTGCCGGCCTGAATAAAGCCCGGCTGTTGGGTCAGCTGATGCAACCCTTCGCCGCTCAGCTGGCGTGCCCATGCAAAATCACTCAGGCTCACGGCCCCGCGTTCAAGATGCACCCGCAGCGCGGCGTTATCATCCTGAGCCTGTGCAAGCGCAGCCAACCATTGCAAGTATTCAGGCTTACGCTTGCCGCGTCGCGGCGGTTTCAGCGTCACTACCCGCGCCCCGGCCAGCGTTTCCCGTGCGGAAATGTCCCGCAGTACCAGACGGTCGTTATCCGCCAGCCAGAGCGGCGAATCAAAAACCAGTTCGGCAAGATCGTTTTCCAGCAGGGACACGCGCCCGGTGATATGGCTGGCCGCGTGGTGAATATGCAGCGGCTGCCATTGGGTCAGCGGGACGTTTGTCTGCAGGGAGACAATCACGCGTTCAGACGGCTCGGGCGGGGCGTCGGCCAGCAGCCAGTCGCCGCGGTTAATCTGCTCTTTTTCCGCATCCCCGGCAATGTTGAGCGCGATCCGCTGCCCGGCGTGGGCGTGCTCCGCAGGCTGATTTTGCGCATGTAAGCCGCGCACGCGCATCGGTTTATTAACGCCCGTCAGCCAGAGGCTATCGCCCACCTTCACTTCACCGCTTAACGCCGTACCGGTGACCACCAGCCCCGCGCCTTTGACGGTAAACGCCCGGTCAATCGC
Organism: Enterobacter cloacae complex sp. P12RS; assembly: GCF_014895875.1. Taxonomy (NCBI): domain Bacteria; kingdom Pseudomonadati; phylum Pseudomonadota; class Gammaproteobacteria; order Enterobacterales; family Enterobacteriaceae; genus Enterobacter; species Enterobacter cloacae complex sp. P12RS. The sequence goes on along the minus strand of NZ_JADBQO010000014.1, from coordinate 91,281 downwards.
CAGACGGAAGCGGTGATGGCTGGCGTGGTCTCGCGACGAAAGCTGCTGCAAATGGTGGCGAAGTTCGCCGATACCGCGCCCTTCTGTCGCTACGGTGACAAAAAGCGGTGCATCGGCAAAACCATATTCCCGTAAGGTCGCCTGCACCGCTTCGCGCACCTCGCTGACGCGCGCGTCGTCAACGCGATCGGCTTTCGTCAGCGCCACGGTCAGCAGCGGGTTGCCTGTCAGCTGGAGGATCGCCAGATGCTCACGGGTTTGCGCCATCACGCCGTCATCGCAGGCCACCACAAGCAGGGCATGATCGATGCCCCCCACGCCCGCCAGCATGTTGGAAAGAAATTTTTCATGCCCCGGAACATCAATAAAGCCCAGCACGCGGCCATCGGGCTGGGGCCAGTAGGCATAGCCCAGATCGATGGTCATGCCGCGCTTTTTCTCTTCCGGCAGGCGATCGGCGTTTATGCCGGTAATTGCCTGCAGTAACGTGGTTTTTCCGTGGTCGACGTGACCGGCGGTGGCAATAATCATTTCAACAACATCTCCAGAAATCGCTCTTCATCTTCAAGGCAGCGCAGATCCAGCCACATGCGGCCGTCGTAAATCCGTCCGATAACCGGCGTCGGCAGGCTACGCCAGCGCAACGACAGGGCCTCAAGGCGGCTACCGCGCCCGTCACGCGGGGTGAAGGTGAGCGCTTGACTCGGCAGCCTGTCCACCGGCAGCGAACCGCTGCCAATTTGCGACTGACAGGGCTCAATGCGAACGTCAAAATCGGGGTAGTGCGGGGCAACGCGCGGCAGCAGCCGTTCGGCCTGGGCGCGAATCGAGGCGGCATCCCGGCTTAACAGGCGCAGCGTGGGCAGGCGGTCGGCCAGTTTCTCCGGGTGGAGATAGAGGCGCAGCGTCGCCTCCAGCGCGGCAAGGGTCATTTTATCGGCCCGCAGGGCGCGTTTGAGCGGGTGCTGCTGCAGCTGCGCAATCAGCTCGCGCTTGCCGACGATGATTCCGGCCTGCGGCCCGCCCAGCAGTTTGTCGCCGGAAAAGCTGACCAGGCTCACGCCCGCCGCAATCATCTCTTGCGGCATCGGCTCTTTAGGCAGCCCGTACTGGCTGAGATCCACCAGCGAACCGCTGCCGAGATCGGCAATCACCGGAATATTCAGCTCACGCCCAATCGCCGCCAGCTCGGCCTCTTCAACCGTTTTGGTGAAGCCTTCAATATGATAATTGCTGGTGTGGACCTTCATCAGCAGGGCGGTGTTTTCATTCACCGCCGCGCGATAATCTTTCGCATGGGTACGGTTAGTCGTACCCACTTCATGCAGCGTGCAGCCCGCCTGGCGCATCACGTCCGGGATGCGAAACGCCCCGCCAATCTCCACCAGCTCGCCGCGGGACACCACCACCTCTCTGCCGCTCGCGGTCGCCGCCAGCATCAGCAGCACCGCCGCCGCGTTGTTATTCACAATGCAGGCATCTTCCGCACCGGTTAGCTGGCAGAGCAGATCCGCCAGCGCGCGATCGCGATGCCCGCGCCCGGCGCCATCCAGATCGTACTCCAGCGTCACCGGCGAGCGCATGGCCTGCACGACCGCAGCCACCGCCTCTTCCGCCTGCTGGGCGCGTCCCAGGTTGGTGTGCAGCACGGTCCCCGTCAGGTTGACCACCGGGCGTAACGCGCTTTGCGCCTTCTCACCCAGCCGATGCTCAACTTCCTGCCCCCACGCTGCACACCAGTCAGGCAAGGCGTTTTCGGCCTGGATATGGCCTCGGGCTTCATCCTGAAGCAGACGTAACATCTCCACCGTCGCGGTATGGCCGAAGCGCTCAACGGCAGCGTGAATGCGGGGCTCGCGAAGAAGTCGGTCGGTCGCGGGGATCTGGCTGTACAGCGAATGATGAGTAGTCATGAAAGCGCCTGGCGAGTAAATATCTTCCCCCTCCCGACGGGAGAGGGAGTTAACATATGGAGGGATTGTACCGCCTCCGACGCCGAAGTGTTATAACCCGCGTCAAGCCTTTGGCGGTTCGGTGCGGGCAAAGCTCTCGCGGCTAAAGAGCGATTCTGCGAGTTTCACCAGCAGCGGACGGTCAACGCACCAGCCAGGGGACACCCGGCGGAAGTTGAGATAGCCGATGGCGCAGGCGATGGCGATGGTTGCCAGGTCCAGGCTGTCGGTGTGGATCTTGCCCTCCCGGATAAGCTTTTCGCACATATCCAGACTGCGGCTGATTTTTTCCCGCTGGCGCAGCAGCTCGCTTTCTGACTGCTGGGCGGCGGGCCTTGCCTGCTCGCGAACGGAGGTGAGTGCTGCATCCATAATGCCGTCGGCCAGGGCTTCAATTTGCTTCACCGCCAGCGCCGCTTTAGGGTCAGACGGCAGCATTGCCGGGGCAATGCCCAGCTGTTCGATATACTCCGCAATAATGGGGGAATCGAACCAGTATTCGCCCTCGTCCGTCACCAGCGCCGGAACTTTCCCCAGCGGGTTATACTGCGCGACGCCGTTTTCGGCGTTGTAGGGCTGTTCATTAACGAATTCAAATTCAATCCCTTTCTCCAACAGGAGAATCGAGATTTTTCGCACGAAGGGACTGGTGTAGCTACCGATGAGTTTCATTGCCTGATCCTTGATGCCGGGAAAAAGTCAGTATGGATCAAGCGATGAAAAAAGGGCAGATATGCGTGTCGCATTCCCGCCCCGGAAGGATTAGTGATCGAGATAGAGGTAGTGCATCCAGCTGGTCATACGCAGCAGCACTTTACGCATCACCGAGACGTGGGCGAAATGATCCGAATAGACCGCCACCTGGGCATAAATACCGTCCGGCAAAGCATCGACGTCGGCGTTAGGCTCCAGTTCAATCAGCGCCTGTACCCCATCCGTACCCGGCGCAACGGTCAGTGCCTGCAAGGCACCCTGCGCCTGATACGACCCGCCCGGCACTACCGGCAGAACGCTGGTGAGCTTACCGGTGAACACCTGGCCCGGCAGCGCGTTAAATACCACTTCCGCTTCATCGCCCGGCTTCAGACGCAGCAGCGAGTTCTGACGGAACTGGGCCACAATCTGGCGCTTCTGTTCAGGAATGAAGACCATCACCGGGCGCAGCGGCAGCGCGGCGGCATAGGTTCCCGGACGAATCAGCACCTGGGTGATATAGCCATTGCTCGGCGCGCGCACCACGGTCTGATCGAGGTTGTATTTTGCTTCAGCAAGCTGGGCGCGTAACGAGGCAATCTGCGACTGCTCGCCGTTCACCATGCTGTCCAGCTGGCTTTGAATCTGCGTCTGCTCAGCAACGGAGCCTTTCACCATGGCATCCTGCGCCAGATAGTTCTGCCGCGCGTTATCAATATCGCTTTCAGAGAACGGATTCACCTTCGCCTGGCTGCCTTTGAGGTAGCGCTGATAATCTTTATATAGTCGATCGCGCTCAGCGGAGACGCGTGTCGTATTGGCAACCGCTTCCGAAAGCTGCGCTTTCAGAGTGTCGATATTGTGTGTCGCGGTCACCAGGTCCGCCTTCAGTCTGTCGACGCGCGCCTGATAGCGGCCCGGATCCAGTTTAAATAACACTTCGCCTTTTTTAATGAGCTGGTTATTTTTATCGGTCACTTCAGTAACCACCCCTGTGACCTGCGGCGTAATCGGAATGGAAATTACCGCTTTTTGCGCCGTAAAGGTATACGGATGGTTATAGTTCATTAGCAGAATGAGTCCGGCAACAATAAACACCCCGCCTAACGTCGCGGTAGCAAGCGTCCACTGATTTACCGGAATACGAAATATTTTAAAGATTGCCCAGGCAAATGCCACATAGGTCAGAATAATCAACAGATCCATGATTAGCGCTCCAGCGTGTTTTTATCATCAGAGGGCTGAACCGCTGCCAGCTTGTGTTCTAACTCGGCCACGCGTTTGGCCAGCGCATCCATCCCCGGAACCTCATCAGGCTTAGTGATGTGGTTCTGCATGCCCCAGCCGCGATCTTCGCGGTACAGCGTGGCCCAAATCCACAAGAACGGCCAGATGGCATGGAGCGTAAACAGGCTGATCCAGCCAGCCGTATGAATAGCATCGGCATGGGGATGATTACGCTTTTTAGCCATATTATAGGGGATGTCATGGATGGCGATGATTCCGTAAAAAAGAACCAGAAATACAAAAATCAACACGCCCAGCGCAAAATAGTTGAGAAACATAGTCTCCTCACTTAAACAACGTCAACTCATTACATTAATAAAACAGCACGCAGCCTAATTAATTTATTTTTAAATTTAAAAGGCACACTGATTATTTCAGAGCCGGGGAGTATCGGTTTTTATAATATCTCCACGCAAGTTTATAAGCGTGTCAAAATATATCCTGAATAATAATATACTCAACCTTACATTATGAGCGTAATTCAGGTTTCAACTTTCCGCCATACTACATATGTAAACTGTTTTATTAGCTTTCCGTGTTACTCGAGGCCGTCCTGACGCCGATCGCAGTCGGAGAAATCCGCATAAAAATATTTTGTGAAACCAGTCACAATCCGGAAACAAACACGCAAAGACAAAATGTGACATCAATCACATAAAGAGGTGGTTTTTGCTCTATTTTTCACCATAGTATTTTTTTTACTCGCCCATTTTGTGACTCAGGTCACTTCATTCAACGCCACACCCCCTACATTTACGTGACATGCATCACACAAAATTCCGCTATCTGGACAGTTGAACGATTCAGTGCCAGATTTCACAGCATCAGAACAGGGTCCGGCTACCTCTGCCGCCTCATTAACAATAAACCTCGGGCCGCAAGCCTAAGCGTAAACAGAAGAAGGGGTGTTTTATGTCATCCGATTTCAAGATCAAAGTTCAAAGCTTTGGTCGTTTCCTCAGCAACATGGTGATGCCAAATATCGGCGCGTTTATCGCGTGGGGTATTATCACCGCATTGTTCATTCCGACAGGGTGGTTGCCTAACGAAACGCTGGCGAAACTTGTTGGCCCAATGATTACCTATCTCCTGCCGCTGCTCATCGGTTATACCGGTGGTCGTCTGGTGGGCGGTGACCGTGGTGGCGTCGTGGGTGCCATCACAACCATGGGCGTGATCGTCGGTGCGGATATGCCGATGTTCCTCGGTGCAATGATTGCCGGTCCTCTGGGCGGCTGGGCGATTAAGAAATTCGACGTCTGGGTTGATGGCAAGATCAAGTCCGGCTTCGAAATGCTGGTGAACAACTTCTCTGCGGGCATCATCGGGATGATCCTCGCGATTCTGGCGTTCCTCGGCATTGGTCCGGCTGTTGAAGTGCTGTCCAAACTGCTGGCGGCGGGCGTTAACTTCATGGTGGCGCACGACATGCTGCCGCTGGCGTCTATCTTCGTTGAACCGGCGAAAATCCTGTTCCTGAACAACGCCATTAACCACGGTATCTTCTCGCCGCTGGGTATTCAGCAGTCTCACGATCTCGGCAAGTCCATCTTCTTCCTGATTGAAGCGAACCCGGGTCCAGGTATGGGCGTTCTGCTGGCGTACATGTTCTTTGGTCGCGGCAGCGCGAAGCAGTCTGCTGGCGGCGCGGCTATCATCCACTTCCTGGGCGGTATCCACGAAATTTACTTCCCGTACGTGCTGATGAACCCACGTCTGATCCTGGCCGTTATCCTCGGCGGTATGACTGGTGTGTTCACCCTGAGCGTGCTGGGCGGCGGTCTGGTCTCCCCTGCTTCTCCAGGCTCTATCCTGGCGGTGCTGGCGATGACGCCGAAAGGCGCGTACTTCGCGAACATCGCGGCGATCTGTGCGGCGATGGCGGTCTCCTTTGTGGTCTCTTCTATCCTGCTGAAAACCAGCAAGGTGAAAGAAGACGACGATATCGAAGCGGCAACCCGTCGTATGCACGACATGAAAGCCGAATCCAAAGGTGCAACCCCACTGGCGGCTGGCGATGTTTCTAACGACCTGAGCCACGTGCGTAAAATCATCGTTGCCTGCGACGCCGGTATGGGTTCCAGCGCAATGGGTGCCGGCGTGCTGCGTAAGAAAGTGCAGGATGCGGGTTTGACCAATATCTCTGTGACCAACAGCGCGATTAACAACCTGCCGCCGGACGTTGACCTGGTCATCACGCACCGCGATCTGACCGAGCGCGCTATGCGTCAGGTACCGCAGGCACAGCACATCTCGCTGACCAACTTCCTGGACAGCGGCCTGTACACCAGCCTGACCGAACGTCTGGTTGCCGCGCAGCGCCACGAAGACAACGAAGTGAAAGTGCGCACCAGCCTGCAGGACAGTTTTGACGAGAGCAACGCTCACCTGTTTAAGCTGGGCGCGGAGAACATCTTCCTCGGCCGTACCGCGAGCACCAAAGAAGAGGCGATTCGCTTTGCCGGTGAACAGCTGGTAAAGGGCGGCTACGTTCAGCCAGAATACGTTGACGCGATGCTGGAACGTGAAAAACTGACGCCAACCTACCTGGGTGAATCCATCGCGGTTCCGCACGGTACGGTTGAAGCGAAAGACCGTGTGCTGAAAACCGGCGTGGTGTTCTGTCAGTATCCTGACGGCGTGCGCTTCGGTGAAGAAGAGGACGACATCGCCCGTCTGGTGATTGGTATCGCCGCTCGCAACAACGAGCATATTCAGGTGATTACCAGCCTGACCAACGCGCTGGATGATGAGTCCGTCATCGAGCGCCTGGCACAAACTGAAAGCGTTGAAGAAGTTCTGGCTCTGCTCAACAAATAGCAGCGCCTCTTCCCTCTCCCCTTCGGGGAGAGGGCTAGGGTGAGGGGGAAACGTTCCTCACCCCAGCCCTCTCGGGTAAAAACATTGATGAAGGTTAACACTATGAAAGCATTACATTTTGGCGCAGGTAATATCGGTCGTGGCTTTATCGGTAAACTGCTGGCAGACGCGGGCATTACCCTGACATTCGCCGATGTGAATCAGGTGGTTCTGGATGCCCTGAATGCCCGTCATAGCTATCAGGTTCATGTGGTGGGTGAAAACGAACAGGTTGAAACCGTCTCTGGCGTTAACGCGGTCAGCAGCATCGGCGACGACGTGATTGACCTGATCGCCAGCGTTGATCTGGTGACCACCGCCGTGGGTCCGGTGGTGCTCGAACGTATTGCTCCTGCGGTCGCGAAAGGCCTGACGAAGCGTAAAGCACAGGGCATTGAAACACCGCTGAACATCATCGCCTGTGAAAACATGGTGCGCGGCACCACGCAGCTGAAAGGCCACGTTATGGCGGCCGTGGCTGAGGAAGATAAAGCCTGGGTTGAAGCGCTCGTCGGGTTTGTGGATTCCGCTGTAGACCGTATCGTTCCGCCGTCCGAATCCGCCACCAACGATCCGCTGGAAGTCACTGTTGAAACCTTCAGCGAGTGGATCGTCGATAAAACTCAGTTCAAGGGCGCGCTGCCGACCATTCCGGGAATGGAACTTACTGATAACCTGATGGCATTTGTCGAACGCAAACTCTTCACGCTGAACACCGGGCATGCTATAACCGCGTACCTCGGAAAGTTGGCCGGTCATCAGACCATTCGCGACGCGATCCTCGATGAGCAGATCCGCGCGGTGGTGAAAGGGGCAATGGAAGAGAGCGGCGCGGTGCTGATCAAACGCTACGGTTTTGATGCTGATAAACACGCAGCATACATCCAGAAAATCCTCGGTCGTTTTGAAAACCCGTATCTGAAAGATGACGTTGAGCGCGTGGGCCGTCAGCCGCTGCGTAAGCTGAGCGCGGGCGACCGCCTGATTAAGCCGCTGCTGGGCACGCTGGAATACGGTCTGCCGCACGCCAACCTGGTGAAAGGAATTGCTGCCGCGATGCACTACCGCAGCGAGCAGGACCCGCAGGCGATTGAGCTGGCTCAGCTGATTGATGACAAAGGCGCGCAGGCTGCGCTGGCGCAGATTTCCGGTCTGGACGCCAGCAGCGACGTGGTTGCGGAGGCGGTTAACGCATACAACGCAACCAAATGATGCAGAATCCGGCGCAGGTAAGCCTGCGCCCGAATAACAGATTGTCAGATATGCAGGCAATAATGGAACAAACCCAGGCCTTTGAAAATCGTGTGCTTGAGCGTCTGAATGCTGGCAAAACCGTACGAAGTTTCCTGATTGCCGCCGTCGAGCTGTTAACCGAGGCGGTGAATATCCTGGTGCTTCAGGTGTTTCGCAAAGACGACTACGCGGTAAAGTACGCTGTAGAACCGTTACTGGACGGAGACGGACCGCTGGGCGATCTGTCGGTGCGTCTGAAGCTGATTTATGGTCTTGGCGTGCTCAACCGCCAGGAGTATGAAGACGCTGAACTGTTAATGGCGCTGCGCGAAGAACTCAATCATGACGGTAATGAGTACACTTTTACCGATGATGAAATCCTGGGGCCGTTCGGCGAGCTGCACTGCGTCACCGCCCTGCCTCCTGCTCCCCATTTTGATAACAGCGACCCTGAACTGTACGCGATGCAAAAGCTGCGCTATCAACAGGTTGTCCGTTCCACGATGGTCCTCTCCCTGACTGAGCTGATTTCTAAAATCAGCTTAAAAAAAGCGTTTCAGAAGTAAGCCCGTTCACATTGGTGTATCCTTCCCTGTAATTCCCCCGATTTAGAGTCAATTGTCATGAAAGAAGTCGAAAAGAACGAAATTAAACGCCTGAGCGACCGTCTGGATCTGATCCGTCACCAGATGGCTGGCCTGTCTCTGGTTGATTCCGCCGAGAAATATGCCGAGCTGGAAAAAGAGACCGCGAAGCTGGAAGCGGAAATCGAGCGCCTGCGCGAAGTGAAAGGCCAGAAGCTGAGCAAAGAAGCGCAGAAGCTGATGAACATGCCGCACCGCCGCGCGATCACCAAAAAAGAGCAGGCCGATATGGGCAAGCTGAAGAAAAGCGTCCGTGGTCTGGTGGTGGTACACCCGATGACTGAGCTTGGCCGCGAAATGGGCCTGAAAGAGATGACGGGTTTTTGTAAGACCGCATTCTGATTTCATGCCGGGTGGCGCTGCGCTTACCCGGCCTACTCTTTTCCCCCTTCGCGTGAATTGGTCCAACCAATAGCGCAATCAATCCTCCCCCGGTTCACAATTCCATTATTTGCGCTCACAAAACCATTGCCACTCCATAACATCTGGTTAACCATTCATTGTCATTAACCCTACAACACAATATTGGCAGGACCACTTTTACACAGCTTGTGACGCAGAGTTGAGCGGAGACTCACCCGCAGCACAGGCTGTCTGGTCCCCAGGAGACCTGCATGAGCCTCTGGCAACAAAACTACGACCCGGCCGGCAATATCTGGCTGTCGAGCCTGATCGCATCGTTACCGATCCTGTTCTTCTTCTTTGCGCTGATTAAGCTCAAGCTGAAGGGCTACCTCGCCGCGACGTACACCGTTGCCATCGCCCTGCTGGTGGCGCTGTTCTTTTACAAGATGCCGGTCGACCGCGCGCTGGCCTCCGTTGTCTACGGTTTCTTCTACGGCCTGTGGCCGATTGCGTGGATCATCATCGCCGCGGTCTTTGTCTATAAAATCTCGGTAAAGACCGGGCAGTTCGACATCATTCGTTCGTCGATTCTCTCCATCACCCCGGACCAGCGTCTGCAGATGCTGATTGTCGGCTTCTCCTTCGGGGCGTTCCTTGAAGGCGCGGCAGGATTCGGCGCACCGGTGGCGATCACCGCCGCGCTGCTGGTCGGGTTGGGCTTTAACCCGCTCTACGCCGCTGGCCTGTGCCTGATTGTGAACACCGCACCGGTGGCGTTTGGCGCGATGGGGATTCCGATTCTGGTGGCCGGACAGGTGACCGGGCTGGACAGCTTTGAGATCGGCCAGATGGTTGGCCGCCAGCTGCCGTTCCTGACCATTATCGTGCTGTTCTGGATCATGGCGATTATGGACGGCTGGCGCGGCGTGAAGGAGACCTGGCCTGCGGTGATGGTGGCAGGCGGCTCGTTCGCGATTGCCCAGTACCTCAGCTCGAACTTCCTTGGCCCGGAGCTGCCGGACATCATCTCTTCCCTGGTGTCGCTGGTCTGTCTGACGCTGTTCCTGAAACGCTGGCAGCCGGTGCGTATCTTCCGCTTTGCGGACATGGGCGCATCGCATGTGGATCAGACCCTCGCCCGCACCGGCTATACCGCCAGACAGATCGTCCGCGCCTGGTCGCCGTTCCTGTTCCTGACCGCTACCGTGACGCTGTGGAGCATACCGCCGTTTAAAGCGCTGTTCGCTCCCGGCGGCGCGCTGTACGACATGGTGATTAACATCTCCGTGCCGTTCCTCGACAAGATGGTTGCCCGTATGCCGCCGGTCGTGCACGACGCCACCCCGTATGCGGCAGTGTTTAAGTTTGACTGGTTCTCCGCCACCGGTACGGCCATCCTGTTTGCGGCACTCCTTTCCGTGGTGTGGCTGCGCATGAAGCCTGCCGCCGCGGTACAGACTTTTGCGGCGACGATTAAAGAGCTGATGCTGCCGATCTACTCCATCGGCATGGTGCTGGCGTTCGCGTTTATCTCGAACTACTCCGGCCTGTCGTCGACGCTGGCGTTAGCGCTGGCCCACACCGGACACGCGTTCACCTTCTTCTCGCCGTTCCTCGGCTGGCTGGGGGTGTTCCTGACGGGTTCAGATACCTCGTCTAACGCCCTGTTTGCCGCCCTGCAGGCGACGGCTGCGCAGCAGATTGGCGTGTCGGACGTGCTGCTGGTCGCCGCGAACACCACCGGCGGCGTGACCGGCAAAATGATCTCGCCGCAGTCCATCGCCATTGCCTGTGCCGCGGTGGGACTGGTAGGCAAAGAGTCGGACCTGTTCCGCTTTACCGTGAAACACAGCCTGATATTCACCTGCATGGTGGGCGTGATCACCACCCTGCAGGCCTATGTCTTAACCTGGATGATCCCATGATAGTGATGCCCAGACGCCTGTCCGACGAGATTGCCTCTCGCGTGCGGGCGCTGATTGAAGAACAACAGCTGGAAGCGGGCATGAAATTGCCCGCCGAGCGCCAGCTTGCCGCCCAGCTTGGCGTATCGCGTAACTCATTGCGCGAGGCGCTGGCGACGCTGGTCAGCGAAGGCGTACTGGTGAGCCGTCGCGGCGGCGGCACCTTTGTGCGCTGGCAGCATGATGACTGGTCCGAGCAAAACATCGTTCAGCCGCTGAAGACGCTGCTGGAAAACGACCCGGACTACAGCTTCGACATTCTTGAAGCGCGTCACGCCATCGAAACCAGTACCGCATGGCACGCAGCGATGCGGGCAACCGAAGCCGACAAAGAGAAGCTCAAAGCCTGCTTCGAAGCCACGCAAAGCAGCGATCCGGACATCGCCTCCCAGGCGGACGTGCGTTTCCATCTGGCAATCGCCGAGGCGTCGCACAATGTGGTGCTGCTCCAGACCATGCGCGGGTTCTTCGACCTGCTGCAATCCTCCGTGAAGCAGAGCCGCCAGCGCATGTATCTGGTCCCGCCGGTCTTTGCCCAGCTGACCGAACAGCACGAGGCGGTGCTCAACGCCATTCTGGCCGGCGATGCCGAAGCCGCGCGCAAGGCGATGATGGCGCATCTCGGCTTCGTGCACACCACCATTAAACGATTTGATGAAGACCAGGCCCGACAGGCGCGTATTACCCGTCTGCCTGGCGACAGTGATATTTCCAGGGAGAACAAAGCATGATTATTTCAGCAGCCAGTGACTACCGCGCCGCGGCGCAGCGCATTTTGCCGCCGTTCCTGTTCCACTACATCGACGGTGGGGCGTATGCCGAATACACCCTGCGCCGCAACGTGGAGGATCTGTCAGAAGTGGCCCTGCGTCAGCGCGTGCTGAAGAATATGTCTGACCTGAGCCTTGAGACGAAGCTGTTTAACGAAACGCTCTCCATGCCCGTCGCGCTCGCGCCCGTCGGCTTATGCGGCATGTACGCCCGCCGGGGCGAAGTGCAGGCCGCCGCCGCGGCAGATGCTAAAGGCATTCCGTTTACCCTCTCTACCGTCTCGGTCTGTCCGATTGAAGAGGTCGCCCCGACCCTCAAGCGCCCGATGTGGTTCCAGCTGTACGTCCTGCGCGATCGCGGCTTTATGCGTAACGCCCTGGAGCGCGCTAAAGCGGCGGGCTGCTCCACGCTGGTCTTTACAGTCGATATGCCCACGCCCGGCGCGCGCTACCGTGATGCCCACTCCGGCATGAGCGGCCCGAACGCCGCGATGCGCCGCTACTGGCAGGCGGTAACGCATCCACAGTGGGCGTGGGACGTCGGCCTGAACGGCCGTCCACACGATCTGGGGAACATCTCGGCCTACCTTGGCAAACCGACCGGGCTGGAGGATTACATCGGCTGGCTGGCGAACAACTTCGATCCGTCGATCTCGTGGAAAGACCTGGAGTGGATCCGCGAGTTCTGGGATGGCCCGATGGTGATCAAAGGGATCCTCGATCCGGAAGATGCCCGCGACGCGGTGCGTTTTGGCGCGGATGGAATTGTGGTCTCTAACCACGGCGGACGTCAGCTCGACGGCGTGCTCTCTTCCGCCCGCGCCCTGCCGGCCATTGCCGATGCGGTGAAAGGCGATATTGCCATTCTGGCCGACAGCGGCATCCGCAACGGGCTGGACGTAGTGCGCATGATTGCGCTGGGTGCCGACAGCGTGCTGCTGGGCCGCGCATATCTTTACGCCCTGGCGACGGCCGGTCAGGCGGGCGTGGCAAACCTGCTGAACCTGATCGAGAAAGAGATGAAGGTGGCGATGACCCTGACCGGCGCGAAGTCGATCAGTGAAATCAGCAAGGATTCGCTGGTGCAGGAGCTGGGTAAACTGCCGGCGGCGCTGGCTCCGCTGTCACATGGCGACGCGGCCTGATCCTCTCCCGTTACCCCACCTTTCCCATGCGTCCGATTTCCCCCTCGGGCGCTTTTTTTGTCGAAAATAACACCTGCGTAACATTCTGGATAAGAAAATTTGACACATCCCTCCCGTTCGCAATTGTATAGACAAGCAAATACAAGAACACAAAAACAACATCACATCGGAGGGGAGCGTATGACCTATTCAGGTAAGGTGGATATTCAGCAGGTGATCGACGAGAGTCCTTTTTCAGGGTTTCACTGGCTTCTTATCGTGCTGGGCTTTCTGGTTCTGGCGATCGATGGTTTTGATACGGCAGCGATGGGCTACATCGCGCCCACGCTGTCGGCAGAATGGGGGATCCATAAGCAGGATTTGGGGCCGGTGCTGAGTGCGGCGCTTCTGGGGCTGTCGCTGGGAGCCCTTATTGCAGGTCCGGTATCGGACCGGATGGGACGCAAGCGCGTGCTGGTCTTTTCGTGCCTGTTCTTCGGCCTGGCGAGCCTGGGGACGGCCTGGGCGCAAAGCCTGAATACCCTGACGCTGTGGCGCTTTCTGACGGGTCTCGGGCTCGGCGCCGCCATGCCAAACGCCATCACGCTGATCTCAGAGTTTGCCCCCCAGCGCTGCCGCGCCATGGCGATTAATACCATGTACTGCGGCTTCCCTCTGGGCGCAGCGGGCGGCGGGGCGATCTCTTCCTGGCTAATTCCCCACCACGGCTGGCGAAGCGTGCTGCTGACCGGCGCGATTGCGCCGCTGATTTTAACCGTGCTGCTGGCGCTGCTGCTGCCGGAATCGGTGAAGTTTCTGGTGCAGCGTGGGAAAGACGTCGCGCAGGTTCGCCGCATTGCCAGCCGGTTCAGCCGCAGTACGCTGGAGAGCGTTACGGGCTTTTTCCTGGCGGAAGAGAAAGCCGCGTCTAAAAAAGGGAGCGTGGGGCAGCTGTTTTCCATGCCCTGGCTACCCGGCACCCTGATGCTGTGGGTGACTTATTTTATGGGGCTGGTGATTTACTACGTCCTGCTTAGCTGGATGCCGACGCTGATGCAGGGGATGGGTTATGCCCTTGCGGAATCCGCCTGGCTCACCTCGCTGTTTACCTTCGGCGGCACCGCAGGCATTCTGCTCGCGGGCTGGATGATGGACCGCTGGGAAGCACACAAGGTGGTCGCAGGTGGTTTTGTGCTGACGATGGGCCTGATTCTTTTGCTTGGCCTTGAGCATAACCATATCGCCCTGTTTGGCGGGCTGATTTTCCTGATGGGGATCGCGATGAACGGCGCGCAGTCGGGCATGCAAACCCTCGCGGCCACCTTTTACCCTACCGAGTGCCGCGCGACGGGCATCGCCTGGATGCAGGGCATCGGCCGCTTTGGCGGCGTGGCGGGAACCATGACCAGCGCCCAGCTTCTTTCGATGCAGTGGCAGGCAGACAGTATTTTAATGATCCTCAGCGTGCCCGCTCTGGTGGCCGCTGCGGCAACCGTCTACAAAATGCTGTACAGCCGCTCGCAGGAACCCGGCGTCGCGTAGTTCCTCTCTTTTCTGCTATTCTGCCCCCGCAATTAAGGGGGCAGCATGCTTAACATCGTTTTATTCGAACCAGAAATTCCGCCGAACACCGGCAATATCATCCGCCTGTGCGCCAACACCGGTTTTCGTCTGCACATCATTGAGCCGATGGGCTTTACGTGGGACGACAAACGCCTGCGCCGCGCGGGGCTGGATTACCATGAATTTACCGCCGTGGTTCGCCATCACGATTACGCCGCGTTTCTGGAAGCAGAGAAGCCGCAGCGCATGTTCGCCCTGACCACCAAAGGCACGCCAGCGCACAGCGCCGTGAGCTATCAGGAGGGTGACTATCTGATGTTTGGCCCGGAAACCCGCGGCCTGCCGGCCACGATCCTCGATGCCCTGCCCGCTGAGCAGAAAATCCGTATTCCGATGATGCCGGACAGCCGCAGCATGAACCTGTCGAACGCGGTGTCGGTGGTGGTGTATGAAGCCTGGCGCCAGCTGGGTTACCCGGGCGCCATTCTCAGAAGTTAAATGCCGTCACCATACTCGAAGGTATGGTGAATGCCGTTGAAGTGCTGATCCATATCCATCGACGGCTTATCGCTGTCTGGCTTACCAACGATGCGCGCCGGTACGCCAGCGGCGGTGGTGTGCGGCGGCACGGGCTGGAGCACAACCGACCCCGCGCCAATCTTCGCGCCGCGCCCGACTTCGATATTGCCGAGGATTTTGGCGCCTGCGCCAATCATCACCCCTTCACGAATTTTCGGGTGGCGATCGCCGCTGGTTTTCCCGGTACCGCCCAGGGTAACCGACTGCAGGATCGAGACGTCGTCTTCAATCACCGCCGTTTCCCCGACAACGATCCCGGTGGCGTGGTCGAGCATGATCCCGCGGCCAATCTTTGCCGCCGGGTGAATATCAACCTGAAACGTCACGGAAACCTGGTTTTGCAGGAAGATCGCCAGCGCGCGGCGGCCTTCATTCCACAGCCAGTGGCCAATGCGGTACGCCTGCAGCGCGTGGAAGCCTTTCAGGTACAGCAGCGGCGTGGAGTATTTATCGACCGCCGGGTCACGGGTGCGCACGGCCTGAATGTCGCAGGCGGCAGAGGCGATCATTTCCGGGTCGGCGGCGTAGGCCTCTTCCACTACCTCACGAATGGCGATAGCAGGCATGATGGAGGAAGCCAGCTTATTGGCGAGCATATAGCTCAGGGCGCTGCCGAGGTTTTCGTGCTTGAGTAGCGTCGCGTGATAGAAACTGGCCAGCATAGGCTCACAGTCGGCCAAAGCGCGGGCTTCGGCTTTAATATTATTCCAGACGATATCCAGTTCTTCACACGGCATTGCTAACTCCAGACGATAGTTAATGACCAGCCAGTTCTGCGCTGGCTGGGTCATTCAGGTGACAACGGTTCCGACTAGTTACTGCTGCGCTCGTCCTTGCGCGCACGACCTAATAGGGTCAATGCTGCCTCGCGCGCATTTTTTCCGCAATACAATACCTGATAAATTTCCTCGGTTATTGGCATTTCGACACCAAACCGGTGCGCCAATTCGCGGACTTCTTTGGTATTGCGGTAGCCTTCCACCACCTGTCCAATCTTCTCCTGCGCGCTTTTTACATCGCTGCCCTGTCCGAGCATCATGCCAAAGCGGCGGTTACGAGACTGGTTATCGGTACAGGTCAGCACCAGATCCCCCAGACCCGCCATCCCCATAAAGGTGGCCGGATCGGCACCCAGCGCTTCGCCCAGACGGGACATCTCGGTTAAGCCGCGGGTAATCAACGCCGTACGCGCGTTGGCGCCAAAGCCAATACCGTCAGACATCCCGGCCCCGATGGCAATCACGTTCTTCACCGCGCCACCCAACTGCACGCCGATAAAATCGGGGTTGCTGTAGACGCGGAAGCTCTTGCCGCAGTGCAGCAATTGCTGGAGATCGTCGGAGAAAGCCTGATCGGTGGATGCCAGCGAGATCGCCGTCGGCAGGCCCGCAGCCAGCTCTTTGGCAAAGGTCGGCCCGGAGATGACCGCCAGCGGGATCTCATCCCCCAGCGCTTCGCGGGCAACGTCCTGCAGCAGACGTCCGGTTTCCGCTTCCAGCCCTTTGGTCGCCCAGACGATACGCGCATCCGGGCGCATCAGCGGCTTGATCTGATTCAGCACGTCGCCAAAGACATGGCTTGGCACCACAATCAAAATGTTGCGGCTGGCCGCCAGCGCGGTTGCAAGATCGCTTTCCAGGTGCAGGGTGTCAGGGAACGGAACGTCCGGGAGAAACGCCACATTGCAACGGTCGCGCTGCAGCGTGGCGATATGTTTTGGATCGTGGCCCCACAGGACCACGTCGTGACCATTTCTTGCCAGCGTGATGGCAAGAGCGGTGCCGTATGAGCCGGCACCGATCACAGTCATTGACGCATTAACAGTGCTCATCAGGCATCCTGATGTTGTTCGGCACCTTCGCCAGCCTGCTGCTGCAGATAGTTCATGAACAGCGCATCAAAGTTCACTGGCGCAAGGTTCAGTTGCGGGAATGTACCGCGAGAAACCAGGCTGGTGATGCATTCACGGGCATACGGGAACAGGATGTTCGGGCAGTATGCACCCAGGCAATGCGCCATCTGGTTGCCTTCGATGCCGCCGATGGAGAAGATACCGCCCTGCTGTACTTCGCACAGGAATGCAGTTTCTTCGCCCAGAGAGGCGGTCACGGTCACACGCAGTACGACTTCATACACGTCATCCGCCAGCTGGGTGGATGCGGTATCCAGATCAAGTTTAACCTCTGGCTGCCAGTCTTTCTGGAAAACGTGCGGCGCATTTGGCGCTTCGAAAGAGACATCCTTGGTGTAGATACGCTGGATCTGGAAAGTCATTTCGGTGTTGTTTTGTTCTGACATGGAAATACCCTTTTTAATTGTCCTAAAGTCTCTTAGCTCAGCAGCGGATCGAGTCCACCACGGGCGTCGAGCGCATACAAGTCATCACAGCCGCCAATGTGCTGCGCATCAATAAAAATCTGCGGAACCGTCGTACGACCACTACGTTGGATCATCTCTTCGCGTTTGATCGCGTCACCGTCGATCGGCAGTTCCTGGAACGTGACGCCTTTGCTGCTCAGCAGCGCTTTCGCACGGTGGCAGAACGGGCACGTCGCTTTGGTGTAGATCTCAATATTGGCCATGACTGAACTCCTTATTTACCGCGAACCAAAGGAAGATTTTCCCCGCTCCAGCCGGAAATCCCTTCTTTCAGTACCGTTACGTTTTCGAAGCCCGCTTTGTAAAGCGCGCTGGCAGATTCCTGCGCCTGCATACCGGTCGCATCCACAACGATAATGGGCTGGGCTTTGTGTTTCTCAAGCTCACCAACGTTGTTGGCTTTGATTTCAGCTGGCAACAGGTTGATTGCGCCGGCAATGTGACCTTTACGGAAATCGTCACGCTGACGCAGATCGACAACGACGGCATCTTCTTTGTTAATCAGACGCGTCGCTTCACCACGGGTGATAACCTTAATCTTAGACGTCAGGCTCTTAAATGTGGTGAACAGCACAGCAGCCAGCAGGCCAATCCACGCGATGCTCAGTACCGGATGGCGGCTAACGAATTGCATAATTTCTTGCATGGAGGGTAACTACTCCCGACTAAGTGATAAAAAAACCAGGACAGGAGTATACCTGTGCGTTCTGGCAAATACAGCCAGCGACCATAACCTAATCCATTTTCTGCGGCATGCCACCTAAAAAAATGCCTCAAAATGGTCCGGTCAGCATCTTGCCCCCGCGTTTTCTTTGATCTTCTGCGGCTATTTGATCGATTCAGCTGTAGTAAAATTACGCAAATTTTGACTCTTGAGCATGAGGTTGTTGCAATGTCGGTTTCTAAAAAACCTATGGTACTGGTGATTCTGGATGGCTATGGCTACCGTGAAGATAGCCAGGATAACGCTATTTTCAACGCAAAAACCCCGGTCATGGATGCACTGTGGGCAAAACGTCCGCATACCCTGATTGACGCATCCGGTCTGGAAGTGGGCCTGCCGGATCGCCAGATGGGCAACTCCGAAGTTGGCCACGTTAACCTCGGCGCGGGTCGTATCGTGTATCAGGATCTGACCCGTCTGGACGTCGAAATCAAAGAACGCACCTTCTTCGCTAACCCGGTTCTCTGCGGTGCGGTAGATAAAGCCGTTGCGGCAGGTAAAGCGGTGCACATCATGGGTCTGCTCTCCGCAGGCGGCGTGCACAGCCACGAAGATCACATCATGGCGATGGTTGAACTGGCCGCTGAACGCGGTGCGGAAAAAATCTACCTGCACGCCTTCCTGGACGGTCGCGACACGCCACCGCGCAGCGCAGAAGGGTCCCTGAAAGCTTTCGAAGACAAATTCGCTGCGCTGGGCAAAGGCCGCGTGGCCTCCATCATTGGCCGTTACTACGCTATGGACCGCGACAACCGCTGGGATCGCGTTGAACAGGCCTATGACCTGATGACCCTGGCAAAAGGGGAATTCCAGTTCCCGACTGCGGTTGAAGCGCTGGAAGCCGCTTACGCGCGTGATGAAAACGATGAATTCGTAAAAGCGTCCGTGATCCGCGCTGAAGGCCAGGCCGATGCCGCAATGGAAGATGGCGACGCGCTGATCTTTATGAACTTCCGCGCTGACCGCGCGCGCGAAATCACCCGTGCGTTCGTCAACAGCGACTTCGACGGTTTTGCCCGTAAGAAAGTGGTTAACATCGACTTCATCCAGCTGACCGAATACGCGGCAGATATCAACGCCCCTTGCGCTTACCCACCAGCCTCGCTGGCTAACACCTTCGGCGAGTGGATGGCGAAGAACGACAAAACCCAGCTGCGTATCTCCGAAACTGAGAAGTATGCGCACGTGACCTTCTTCTTTAACGGCGGCGTTGAAGCGCCGTTCAAAGGCGAAGAGCGCATTCTGATCAACTCGCCGAAAGTCGCGACTTACGATCTGCAGCCAGAGATGAGCTCTGCGGAATTGACTGAAAAACTGGTCGCGGCCATCGAAAGCGGCAAGTACGACACCATCATTTGTAACTACCCGAACGGCGACATGGTCGGCCATACCGGCGTAATGGAAGCGGCAGTGAAGGCGGTTGAAGCGCTGGACCACTGCGTTGAGCAGGTGGCGAAAGCGGTTGAGTCCGTTGGCGGCCAGCTGCTGATCACCGCTGACCACGGTAATGCCGAGCAGATGCGTGACCCGGCAACCGGTCAGGCGCACACCGCCCATACCAACCTGCCTGTTCCGCTGATTTATGTGGGTGATAAATCACTGAAAGCAGTAGAAGGCGGCAAGCTTTCCGACATCGCGCCAACCATGTTGTCGCTGATGGGTATGCCGATCCCTGAAGAGATGACTGGTAAGCCGCTGTTCATCGTGGAATAATCGCTCCCCATGAGGGGAAAGGCGATTTTTTCAATCACATGGGTCGTGAAGCCGCTTAGGCTATCAGTCAGACCTCTGCTTTGCGCCAGCGCACTCAGCGCTGGCGTATTGCTGTGCGCCGCATCCGCCCACGCGGATGACCGCGACCAGCTGAAATCCATTCAGGCCGATATCGCCGCCAAAGAGCGTGCGGTACGCCAGCAGCAACAGCAGCGCGCCACCCTGCTCGCCCAGCTTAAGCAGCAGGAAGAGGCCATCTCCGCTGCCGCACGTAAACTCCGTGAAACGCAAAACACCCTCACCCAGTTGAACAAACAGATCGACGAGATGAATGCGTCGATTGCCAAACTGGAGCGCCAGCGTGATGCGCAGGAGCGCAACCTCGCAGCACAGCTGGATGCCGCATTCCGCCAGGGTGAACATACCGGACTCCAGCTGATCCTCAGCGGTGAAGAGAGCCAGCGCGGCCAGCGTCTGCAGGCCTATTTCGGCTATCTGAACCAGGCGCGTCAGGAGACCATTGCACAGCTGAAGCAGACGCGTGAAGAGGTCTCCATCCAAAAAGCGGAGCTGGAAGAGAAGCAGAGCCAGCAGCAGACGTTGCTCTACGAACAAAAAGCGCAGCAGGCGAAACTTGAGCAGGCCCGTAACGAACGCAAGAAAACGCTGTCCGGTCTTGAGTCCTCCATTCAGGCAGGACAGAGCCAGCTGAGCGAAATGCGCGCCAACGAATCAAAACTGCGTAACAGCATTGCCCGTGCGGAAGCCGCAGCGAAGGCGCGCGCCGAAAAAGAGGCCCGCGAGGCGCAGGCGGTTCGCGACAAGCAGCAGGAAGCCTCCCGCAAAGGGACCACCTACAAGCCAAGCGAAAGCGAACGCTCCCTGATGTCGCGTACCGGCGGTCTGGGTTCCCCGCGCGGTCAGGCCTACTGGCCCGTTCGCGGCACTATACTGCATCGCTATGGCGAACAGCTGCAGGGTGAGCTACGTTGGAAAGGGATCGTTATCGGTGCGTCTGAAGGTAGCGAAGTGAAAGCCATCGCCGATGGCCGCGTGATCCTGGCCGACTGGCTGCAGGGTTACGGACTGGTGGTGGTGGTCGAACACGGTAAAGGCGACATGAGTCTTTACGGCTACAACCAGAGCGCGCTGGTCAGCGTCGGCACCCAGGTGCGCGCCGGCCAACCCATCGCCCTTGTGGGCAGCAGTGGCGGTCAGGGCCGCCCGTCACTCTATTTCGAAATTCGTCGTCAGGGTCAGGCGGTCAATCCACAGCCGTGGTTGGGAAGATAAGTTTTGCTTCAATTTCGTCGAATGGTTCTCTCCGTCGTCAGCGCACTGGCGCTGGCTGCACCGGTATATGCAGGTAAACTCGCCATCGTGATTGATGACTTCGGTTATCGACCACACTATGAAAATCAGGTGCTGGCGATGCCGTCAGCCATCTCCGTCGCCGTCCTGCCGAATGCGCCTCACGCGCATGAAATGGCGACCAAAGCGCACAATAGCGGCCACCAGGTCCTCATCCATCTTCCGATGGCACCGCTCAGCAAGCAGCCGCTGGAAAAAGACACCCTGCGCCCGGATATGAGCAGCGATGAGATCGAACGCATCATCCGCGACGCCTACAACAAGGTGCCGTATGCCGTGGGTCTGAACAACCATATGGGCAGCGCGATGACGTCGAGCCTGTACGGTATGCTGAAAGTGATGCAGGCGCTGGAGCGTTACAATCTCTATTTCCTCGACAGCATGACCATTGGCAACAGCCAGGCGATGCGTGCCGCTCAGGGTACGGGGGTGAAGGTCATCAAGCGCAAAGTCTTCCTGGACGACTCCCAGAACGAAGCGGATATCCGCGTGCAGTTCAACCGCGCGGTACAGCTGGCGCGCCGTAACGGTTCGGCGATTGCCATCGGGCACCCGCATCCGTCTACCGTTCGCGTTTTACAGCAAATGCTGCCGACCTTACCCGCCGATATCACGCTGGTACGCCCGAGCGATCTGCTGAACGAGCCGCAGGTGGATACCTCTACGCCGAATTCTGCGCAGCCCGTCCCGACGGCACCGCTTAACCCGTTCCGCGGCGTGAAGCGCTGTGTACCGAAGCAGCCGCTAGAACCGGTCTACGCGACCCGCGTCTTCTCTGTCATCGGAGACAGCATCAGTAACAGTACGCTGGTGAAATACGTCCAGCAGCAGTGGCAGGGATGGGGCAAGAAAGCCTGACGCTTATTTCGCAATCTGAGAGCCCGTCTGCTCATTCGCAACGGGCTCTTTTTTCTCCTGATGCAGATACCAGGATTTGAAATACTTCAAAAAGCTGTAGGCTGTGGCATACAGTCCTGTCGCCACCCCCACTTTACCCTGACGCCAGGCGCCGCTAAACAAATACCATTTAAAAAAAGCCCCGATGGCACTGATGATGCCGCGCCCGATAGAGGGGCGTATTTTATGATATTGTACCAGACGGGTTGTATAACAATTTAATTTGTTAAAAAGCTCATGCAGAGTGGGAAACGTATCATGTTTTACATAGCCCGGAATACATTCACAACGGAGAAAACCTTCCACCTGATCGTCTACCGGTCTGTTATTAAATCGGGACTGTTTACGGTTAAAAAGACGTACAGGGTAATCAGGGGATGAAACAGGATAGATCGTCCGGACTTCTTCACCCAGAACAAACCAGTGGCGGCATATTCGCCATGCCGTTCCGGGGTCAGGTTCATCATCTGCTTTTAACGCTGAAATAGCATCCACTGTTTCCTGGTCAAGAATTTCATCACTGTCGATGCACAGGACCCAGTCATTGCTGGCTAAGGATATGGCATAATTCATCTGCTCGCCATGCCAGCCAAATTTTTTATAGACAGGGAGCAGTCCATAGCTCTCACAAATAAAACGTGTTTTGTCCGTACTGCCTGAATCTACAACGACGATCTCATCCGCTATTTTTAAAAGAGGCGGAATAACATCGTGCAATAATCTTTCAGAATTAAACGTTAATAAGCAGATCGTTATTTTAAACATGTTTCCACTCTCAACAGCAGCATAAATGAATATGATTAATACTATATAAATGAGTAGAGATGATTAAAGTCCTGAATCACACTTTTCAAATAAGCACGTATGACGCTTTGTCTAATTCTGAAGCGCAATAAAATAGAAAAATCTATTTTATTTCAACAGATTCTTTATAATGCAGTCAGATGAAAGGTAGCACACGGATTCAGACATGCCGCACAAAAGTAAAATTCTCCTCCTGGATACGGGTAAAGAATGGGGGGGAGGCACCAACAGTATGCTTGAGCTCCTGAAGCGGATCAATCGCGATAAATTCGATATTACGTGTTGTTTTTACAGTGATTATAGCCGCGCTGAAGGTGAGACGATTGGTCAGGTGCTCAACAGCATCGGGATCCCGCTCATCGTGATCCCTCAGCGTCAGCAGCCGCTCTGGGCCAAATTACTGAAGGAAGCGGGACGTAGCCTGCTTTTTTTCTCACGCAGCGCCCGTAAGGCATTGACTCGTTACGTGGATATCCTGTGGCGAATCAGGCCTAACGTCAGCAAAATCGAGACGCTTTTCATGGAGGGCGGTTTCGATACGCTCTATATGAATAACCAACCCGGCTCAAATGAGGAAGGCTATCTCGCGGCAGCGAAACTGCAGGCGCGGTTGATTCAGCACTGTCGCATTGAACCTGTATTGACCCCACCGCTGGTGAAGCTGGTCAACGCACATGCCACAAAAATTATCGCGGTTTCGCACGGCGTTGAACGCGTGCTTCTTCAGCATGGCGTCCGGCCCGAGCTGTGTACCACGGTCAACAACGCCATCGACATCCACCAGCCTTTGCCCGACCGACGCGCCATGCGCCAGCGTCTGAACATTGATGACGACACCTTTGTGTTCGGCAGCATTGGGTCGCTTATCCCTCGCAAGTCCAACCACCATACTCTGGAGGCGCTGGCCCAGTTCAGCCAGAAGCACCCGCAGGCAAAATGGAAGATGGTGCTGGTCGGTGAAGGGGCTGAACGCGGCGCGCTGACGGCGCAGGCTGACGCGCTGGGGATTGCTGAGCGCATCATTTTTACCGGTTTCCAGAACACGCCTTTTGACTATCTCGCCACCTTTGACGCGTTTATTCTGGCTTCGAAGAGCGAAGGTTTGCCCCGCGTCGTGCTGGAGGCAATGCTGCTGAACATCCCGGTGATTGGCTCAAAGGTAACCGGCACGGCAGAATTGATCGACCATGAGTCGACCGGGCTGCTGTTCCCGTGGAGCGATGTGTCGCAACTTGCTCAACATCTGGATAATATCTGGCAGGATCCTGCTCTGCGCGCCCGGCTCGCCGCAGCCGCGCACCAGAATGTCTGCAACGTGTATGCCATTGAAAGCTATGTTAACGGTGTCGAGGCCGTTCTTGGCGCGCAATAACCAAACGAGAAGAACATGTTTAAATTCCTGAATGCTCGCTACCGCCACATTACCGGGCGTCATAACATTCCGTACGCTTCCCTTCCGGTCACGCGCGATCTCGTTGCGGTTGATTCCATCGTGATCCCTTGTACGGGCGCGGATTTCGTCGAAGAGGCGTTATTATCAGCGACCTTTGCAGAGCGTTACGCCACCGACGTCAGCGAGATTGTTATCGTCAGCGATCAGCCTGAATCCGCTTTCGGCGAGCTGCCGCCAAAAACCCGCGTTGTGACCCTCACGCTGCCAAAACGTGAAGAGGGGTACCGCTATAAGCAAATCTACCTCAGCCGTCTGGTGAAGCTTAACGCTCCGCTTCAGGCGCGCGGAGAAGGCGTATTGATGATCGACTCCGATCTCAACCTGCTGAAGATGCCCCAGATCAACATGGCCGATATGCACATCTACTCCAGCTTCCGTCAGGGCAAAATGATTGCCAAGCTGGACGGCGCCCCCGCAGAAAAAGTGCCGGCATATTACAAAGAAACAGTGCGCCCGTATCTGGTCGATCACGTTAACGGCGCGTTTCTTGCCGCAACCAAAAAGACCTGGCGTCGCATCTGCCCGCTGTGGCTGACGCTGTTCCAGGATACCTGGGAGCTGATGGACGACACGCAGCCGCCGACCGATCAGCTGCCGCTCGCTGCGCTGCTGGACATGCTGGATGTTAAAACGGTTAACCTGGGCGACTGGATGAACTGGCCGGTCTCCAAAAAGATCGGCGGACAGGAAGCCGTTGTGCCGAAAGAGGTGATTGGCGCGCACGGGGGTTTCCCGCTTTCCGAATGGCAGAAGTATCTGGAATCTCCGGATAACAAATTGCTGTTCAAAGGGCAGGACTATACCCGCAAGGTGCGCTACCTGACGGACGAAGAGAAAAAGAATCAGTAAAAAAGGGGCCTGAGGCCCCTTTTTGTTTACTTATCCCAGCTCAGGATCACTTTCCCTGACTGGCCGGAACGCATCGCGTCGAAGCCCTGCTGGAACTCATCGATGGAGAAACGGTGAGTGATAATCGGGGACAGATCCAGGCCGGACTGGATCAGCGCTGCCATCTTGTACCAGGTTTCGAACATCTCGCGGCCATAGATGCCTTTGATGAACAGCCCTTTGAAGATGACTTTGTTCCAGTCGATGGACATATCTGACGGCGGAATGCCCAGCATCGCGATACGGCCACCGTGGTTCATGGTGTCCAGCATGGTGCGGAACGCCGGCGGCGCGCCGGACATCTCCAGACCCACGTCAAAGCCTTCGGTCATGCCCAACTCTTCCATCACGTCGGTCAGGCTCTCTTTGGAGACATCCACCGCGCGGGTGACGCCCATTTTGCGCGCCAGCGACAGGCGGTATTCATTCACGTCGGTGATCACCACGTTGCGCGCACCCACGTGCTTCGCCACGGCTGCCGCCATAATGCCGATTGGGCCGGCGCCGGAAACCAGCACGTCTTCACCGACCAGGTCGAAGGAGAGCGCGGTGTGTACCGCGTTGCCGAACGGGTCGAAGATAGAGGCCAGATCGTCAGAGATATTGTCCGGGATTTTGAAGGCGTTAAACGCCGGGATCACCAGGTATTCCGCGAAGCAGCCCGGACGGTTTACACCCACGCCGACGGTGTTGCGGCACAGGTGGGTACGGCCACCGCGACAGTTACGGCAGTGACCGCAGGTAATATGGCCTTCACCAGAGACGCGATCGCCAATGCTAAAGCCTTTGACTTCCTGGCCGATGCCGACCACTTCACCAACATATTCGTGACCGACAACCATTGGGACAGGAATGGTTTTTTGCGACCACTGATCCCAGTTGTAGATGTGAACGTCAGTACCGCAGATGGCGGTTTTACGAATTTTGATCAGCAGATCGTTATGACCGACTTCCGGCTCCGGCACGTCGGTCATCCAAATCCCTTCTTCCGCTTTCAGTTTGGATAACGCTTTCATCACACGTCCTCAGGCAATTACGCCCAGCTGTTTGCCGATGCGGGTAAAGGCTTCCACCGCACGCTCAATTTGTTCAGGCGAATGCGCCGCAGACATCTGGGTGCGGATACGCGCCTGACCTTTTGGTACCACCGGGAAGAAGAACCCGGTGACGTAAATCCCTTCTTTCTGCAGCTCACGGGCAAACTGCTGCGCCACAACTGCGTCGCCCAGCATCACCGGAATGATCGCGTGGTCAGCGCCGGCCAGGGTGAACCCTGCGGCGCTCATTTTTTCGCGGAACAGACGGGCGTTTGCCCACAGTCGGTCGCGCAGCTCGGCGCCAGACTCCACCATCTCCAGCACTTTGATGGAGGCGGCCACAATGGCTGGCGCCAGGGAGTTGGAGAACAGGTACGGGCGGGAGCGCTGACGCAGCCACTCAACCACCTCTTTACGCGCAGCGGTATAACCGCCGGACGCGCCGCCGAGCGCTTTGCCCAGCGTACCGGTGATGATGTCCACGCGGCCCATCACGTCACAGTATTCATGGGAGCCGCGGCCGTTTTCACCGACAAAACCGACCGCGTGGGAGTCATCGACCATCACCAGCGCGTCGTATTTATCCGCCAGGTCGCACACGCCCTTCAGGTTGGCGATCACGCCGTCCATGGAGAACACGCCGTCGGTCGCGATCAGTACGTGGCGGGCACCCGCTTCGCGTGCCTCTTTGAGCCGCGCTTCCAGCTCAACCATGTCGTTGTTGGCGTAGCGGAAACGCTTCGCTTTACACAGGCGAACACCGTCGATGATGGAGGCGTGGTTCAGGGCGTCGGAGATAATCGCATCTTCTGCGCCGAGCAGGGTTTCAAACAGACCGCCGTTGGCGTCGAAGCAGGAGGAGTACAGAATCGCGTCTTCCATTCCGAGGAAGTTTGCCAGCTTTTGCTCAAGCTGCTTGTGGCTATCCTGGGTGCCGCAGATGAAGCGCACGGAGGCCATGCCGAAGCCGTGGGTGTCCATGCCATTTTTCGCGGCGGCAATCAGCTCAGGGTGATTCGCAAGACCTAAGTAGTTGTTCGCGCAAAAGTTGATCACGTGGCTGCCGTCGCCAACGGTGATATCCGCCTGCTGGGCAGACGTGATAATACGCTCTTCTTTGAACAACCCTTCCGCACGTGCGGTGTCGAGGTCGCTGTTTAACTGTTTGTAAAAATCACCACGCATTGCAATTCTCCAGACTCGGCAAATTTTGGCACATATTACCCAAACCTATAGTTCATGACGAGATGACGCCGTATCTCTTCTCGTTTTTGCAGCATAAATCACGTGTACCCCTGCTGCATATCGGTGAATGGCTGAAGACCGGGCATTGTGATGATATGATATGAATATTAGCGTCCGGGATTGTCCCCGGGCTCAACACTTCAAAGGTTACAGTTATGATCATCGTTACCGGCGGCGCGGGCTTTATCGGCAGCAACATTATTAAGGCCCTCAATGATAAGGGCATCACCGACATTCTGGTGGTGGACAACCTGAAAGACGGCACCAAGTTCGTTAACCTGGTGGATCTGAACATCGCTGACTACATGGATAAAGAAGACTTCCTTATCCAGATTATGGCGGGTGAAGAGTTCGGCGAGATCGAAGCCATCTTCCACGAAGGTGCGTGCTCTTCCACCACCGAGTGGGACGGCAAGTACATGATGGATAACAACTATCAGTACTCTAAAGAGATCCTGCACTACTGCCTGGAGCGTGAAATTCCGTTCCTGTACGCCTCCTCAGCAGCAACCTACGGCGGGCGCACCTCGGACTTTATCGAATCCCGCGAATACGAGCAGCCGCTGAACGTCTACGGCTACTCCAAGTTCCTGTTTGACGAGTACGTGCGTCAGATCCTGCCGGAAGCGAACTCGCAGATTGTCGGCTTCCGCTACTTCAACGTTTACGGGCCGCGCGAAGGGCACAAGGGCAGCATGGCGAGCGTGGCGTTCCACCTGAACACCCAGTTGAATAACGGTGAAAGTCCAAAACTGTTCGAAGGCAGCGACGGCTTCAAGCGTGACTTCGTCTACGTAGGCGACGTTGCAGCCGTAAACCTGTGGTTCCTGGAAAACGGCGTCTCCGGCATTTTCAACCTGGGCACGGGCCGCGCGGAATCCTTCCAGGCGGTGGCAGACGCGACGCTGGCATACCATAAGAAAGGCAGCATCGAGTACATTCCGTTCCCTGACAAGCTGAAGGGCCGTTACCAGGCGTTCACGCAGGCCGACCTGACCAACCTGCGCGCCGCGGGCTACGACAAGCCGTTCAAGACCGTTGCCGAAGGCGTAACGGAATATATGGCCTGGCTGAACCGCGACGCGTAAGTATGAAGATTCTGGTGATCGGCCCGTCATGGGTGGGCGACATGATGATGTCGCAAAGTCTCTATCGCACGCTCAAGGCGCGTTATCCCCAGGCGATAATCGACGTGATGGCACCCGCCTGGTGCCGTCCGCTGTTATCGCGTATGCCGGAAGTAAACGAGGCGATCCCGATGCCGCTCGGCCACGGGGCGCTGGAAATCGGCGAACGCCGCAAGCTCGGTCATAGCCTGCGCGAGAAGCGCTATGACCGTGCGTACGTCCTGCCAAACTCCTTTAAATCCGCCCTTGTGCCCTTCTTTGCGGGCATCCCGCACCGTACCGGCTGGCGCGGCGAAATGCGCTACGGTCTGCTGAACGACGCGCGGGTGCTGGATAAAGCGGCCTGGCCGCTGATGGTGGAGCGCTACGTGGCGCTGGCCTACGACAAAGGGGTGATGCGCAGCGCGAAAGACCTGCCGCAGCCGCTGCTGTGGCCGCAGCTTCAGGTGAACGAGGGGGAGAAATCCCACACCTGCAACGCGTTTGGCCTTTCGTCCGAACGCCCAATGATTGGCTTCTGTCCCGGCGCAGAATTTGGCCCGGCAAAACGCTGGCCGCACTACCACTACGCCGAACTGGCGAAACAGCTGATCGACGAGGGCTACCAGATTGTGCTGTTTGGCTCGGCGAAGGATCACGAGGCGGGCAACGAAATTCTCGCCACGCTGAGCACCGAGCAACAGGCCTGGTGCCGCAACCTGGCTGGAGAAACGCAGCTTGAGCAGGCCGTTATCCTGATTGCCGCCTGTAAGGCCGTGGTCAGCAATGACTCTGGCCTGATGCACGTCGCCGCCGCGCTGGAGCGTCCGCTGGTTGCGCTGTATGGCCCAAGCAGCCCGGACTTCACGCCGCCGCTGTCGCACAAAGCGCGCGTAATCCGTTTGATCACCGGCTACCACAAGGTACGCAAAGGCGATTCCGCTGAAGGTTACCATCAGAGCCTGATCGACATAACGCCGCAGCGCGTTCTCGAAGAGCTCAACGAACTGCTGTTGAGCGAAGAAGGATAACGGATGCGGGTATTGATCGTTAAAACCTCCTCAATGGGTGATGTTCTGCATACGCTACCGTCTCTGACGGACGCGATGCGGGCCATCCCTGGCATCCGTTTTGACTGGGTGGTAGAAGAAGGCTTCGCGCAGATCCCCACCTGGCATGAAGCGGTTGACCGCGTGATCCCGGTCGCGATTCGCCGCTGGCGCAAAGCGTGGTTCTCCGCGCCGATTAAAGCCGAGCGTAAAGCCTTCCGTGAAACGGTGCAGGCGCAGCGTTACGACGCGATTATCGACGCGCAGGGGCTGGTGAAAAGCGCGGCGCTGGTCACGCGTCTGGCGCACGGCGTAAAGCACGGCATGGACTGGCACACCGCCCGCGAACCGCTGGCGAGTCTGTTCTATAACCGCCGCCACCACATCGCAAAGCAGCAGCACGCCGTAGAACGCACCCGCGAGCTATTTGCGAAAAGCCTCGGCTATGCGAAACCGGAAGCGCAGGGCGACTACGCCATTGCGCAGCACTTTTTGCGCAATACAGATCCCTGTGCTCAGCCTTATCTTGTCTTTCTGCATGCCACAACGCGCGACGATAAGCACTGGCCGGAAACACACTGGCGAAGGCTGATTGAACTAATGCAACCCTCCGGTATCCATATTAAACTCCCGTGGGGCGCTGAGCATGAGCGGCAGCGTGCGGCGCGTCTGGCAGCAGGCTTTTCCCACGTCGAGGTGTTACCCAAACTCACGCTGGCGCAGGTTGCCGCAGAGCTGGCAGGCGCTAACGCCGTTGTTTCCGTGGATACGGGTTTAAGCCATTTAACCGCGGCGCTGGATCGCCCAAATATCACCCTTTTTGGCCCGACCGATCCCGGCCTGATCGGGGGCTATGGCAAAAACCAGCATCAGATGGTCAGCCCGACTCAGCAAACGAAGGATATCAGCGCAGATGCGATTTTTTCATTTTTACAGGGCAGCCGTTGGCTTTCCAACAGGGATATTTAACCCATGAGTTACGTATTTCTGCTGATTTTACTCTTTCCGGTGAAGCTTATCCGGAAGCTGTTGCGCAAAGAGACAGGGAAAAACCTGGTCATTCAGACAGCCAAAATCGGTGATTTTGTTAATGCAACGCCTCTTCTGGCCTGGCTGCAAAAAAGCGACGTGCTCATCAGCCGCAGCGTGGGTGCGCTGGCGAAGCACGACGAGACGGTCGAAGAGATTTATTTTATTGAGCAGCATAAGCGTAACCTGTGGCGTAAGCTCTGTTTCGCCTGCAGGATCATGAACCGCTATGACAACGTCTACCTTCTGCAGCCTAACAGCGTGAATCTTTTTTTCGCCTCCGTTTGTAACGCCAAAAACAAGCAATTCTTAAGCACTTACACGCGCAGGTGGTATCACGGGATTTTCTATTCAACGGCCGATGGTACGGTTGACCACGGTAGAAAAACGTTAACAGTCACTAACTATCTCAAGCTGGCCGATCGCTCTCTGACCTGGCAAGACTCACCAAAGCACGCCACAAAGCCGCTTTTCAAACCCGCGACCTATCCGGCAATCCTTGATAAACCCGGCGTGATCCGCATTGGCATCAGCGTAGCCGCCGGGAATAAAGCCAAAACCGTTCCGCCTGTCATCTGGAAGCAAATTGCCGATCGTCTCGCCGACCTGCCCTGCGAGTTTTATGTCTTTGGCGCCCCGAATGAACAGTCCTGGATGGATGACATCACCCGCGCTTACGGTGAACTGCCCAACTTTATTAATCTGATTGGCAAGATCTCGCTTGAAGATCTTCCGTGGGCAATTTCTAAAATGGATTGTTATATCGCCTCCGACTCGGGGAATGTCTACATCGCCGATGCGGTTGGCGTGCCGGTCGTCTTACTGTTCGGTCCGTGCTGTCACTACGAGCAGCGCCCGCTTGGCAACGTGTTGCTGATTGGCAACGATGACAATATTTGCTCGTATGTTTTTGAAACTCGTTATTATTTCTCGCAAGGCCGGGAAGAACTCTTCGCGGTAACAGATGAATCGCTGAACGAACTCAAACATTTCATTTGCGGTCTACCAACAGCAAAATCTGCCTTTGATGCTCAGGGAAACTAATTACTATGGCTTTTCTCAGCATCATTATTGCCGCACATAATGCCGAAAACACGCTTCACGCCACACTGGAAAGTCTGCAAAACGCGATTGAGAATGCAGGCGATGATGTAGAAGTTATTATCATTAATGACAGTTCCAACGATTCCACACAGGATATTATTGAGGCGTGGTTGCCAAAGCTTCCGCATGCGCAATGCCAATACGTTGAGTACCGTAACGTAGGGCATGTTCGAAACAGCGCAGTCTCGCTGGCGTCAGGCGATTACATCACGATGCTTGATAGCGACGATCTGTTAAAGCCGGTTAGCATCCGGGATGCCGTCGCCTTCCTGAAAGCAGAGCGTCCTGATATGTTGCTGACGCGCCTGCTGGAAATACGCGATATGCGGAAAATCACCTCCGCCTGGCAGGGATTCACGCCCGTCTCATTATCGCAAAATGATGCAATAAAGCGTTTCCTACAGCACAAAGATTTTCAGGCGCATCTCATCGGGCAATTCATCCACCGCAAGCTGTATGCAAGCAACCCGATCCCGTCTATGGTCTGCTATGAAGATTTCGCGGTATTTCCCGGTATGCTGATGCAATCGCGTAAAATCTTCTTTCAGCGTCAGGGACACTACTATTACATCAAACGCAGCGACAGTTTGTCGAGCCGTCTTGACGCCAGCAAAATCGCCACGCTGATTGAATGTACGCTACAGATGGAAAATACATTCCCGCAATCATTTAAGCATCTTATTAATTGCCACTGGTTTGATATTTACAGTAATCACCGACAATATCTGACCGACCTGCAGCTCAAACTGGTTAAGGCGCGGGTAAATGCACTTTATTCTTTCTCTTTTTTCTTCTCCAGAGATGTACGTTTCAGCTACAAAAAAAGGGTCATTGAGGCATTATGGAAAAAGTAAAACTGCGGCTCTATCAGCTGACGCTGATTTTGAGCCTCATTTCGTTTGCACTGGCGCTGCTGAGCTCAGGTAAACAACGCGAATTTTTCTATATTGCGGTTTATGCCAGCATTATCGGCTTAGCTTGCGAATATAAAAAAATCACCCTGCGCCCCTTTTCAATCGCGCTCCCCATATTGCTGATTGGGCTACTCAATCTTGTCTGGTATATGGTGTACGAATATCATAGCGAAGGTTTAAACGCTTACAGCGATTATCTGGGTGCCAGTAAGAAACTGATATTAGCGAGCATTCTCGTTTTCTATCTTGACCGGTTTAAAACTTACGTCGATAAAAGCGCTTTCCAGAAGTACTTCCTGTACGCGGCAAGTACAGGGTTTGTCCTCGCCACGGGATATGGCTTATGGCAGGCGACGCAGGGTATGGCACGTATAGAGATGGCCATCAATCGCGCCACCGTGTCTGCCTATGTTTACTCCGTACTGTCACTGGCGCTGGTATACAGCCTTTATCTTCAAAAAAACAGAAAACTGTATATAGTCGCGGGTCTTACCATCTTAATATCTTACTTCGTTATTCTTTTAACGGGGACGCGTGCTGCAATGGGATTATATTTGCTCCTTGCGATTGTACTCACGCTCTACCACTTCAGAAGAATTCATCTGAAATCAACGCTGATTTTTTTATGTATTGTGGCAGGTGTAGTTGTCGTTAGTTACAAACCATTAATTTCACCCAAGATTATGCAAGTACAGGCTGAGCTTGAGAAATATGAAAGCGGAGTAGACGGCACCTCACTTGGCTCTCGTTTTACCATGTGGAATGTAGGTATTCAAAACGGGCTTGCACATCCACTAGGGCAATCATTAGAAGAAAGGTATTTCTGGACGCAACATTATATTAATGATGGACATCCTAATCTAATCACTGCACTTGGCTATTTAAAAATACACCTACACAATGAATTTATCGAAAAATACTCTCTGCAAGGGCTTCCGGGTCTGGCGATATTACTCTTTTTCTTCGTTTCGATGATCGCTTACGCGCTTAAAAACCGAAATGGCCTGCTGCTGACAACGATGCTTCTTTTATTACTCTATGGCCTGACAGACGTCATTTTATTGAGCTCAGAAGCCCTAATATTCTTTGTTACTCTGTTTGCATTGAGTACTCCTTTATCGCAAACCAGACAACATCAATAAGAGATAATGCCCGCCAGCCGGGCATTATTTTTTCTTGTATTGATAAAACTCCGCCAGCGTCATCCCCACCGTCTTATCGGATAGCCAGCTAAAAAGCGCTTCTAAATCCTGATATAAACCTTCAATCGCCGCCTCATCTTTAAAGGTCGGACTTCCGCCTGGCATAAATTCAGACGAGTGAAGCATAAACTCCACATAATCCTGTCCCCGCGACAGGCACTGCTGCGCGACCTGAATCATCTGCGCCGCATTGCCGCCGGACGGTCGCAACCAGTTTACGGACGGAGAGCGGTATTTCCCGCGAAGCCGATCGTATCCCTGTTTGATCGTGTTCAACCAGGCCGGATGTTTATACTGAATGCTCATCGGCACTTGGAGTAAGGGGCTATTTCCCGCCTGGGAAATAGTATCTAAATCCATAAAATAGGCGTGGTCGGGGAAATGCTGATAATCCGTTCCGCCATTGCCCTGCGGAGCACCTTTCGCATTGCGCCAGTTCACGCGTGGCGTCACGGAGCAATCAACCTGGTAGCCCAGTTCAACGAGCAATTTTGCATAGCGGCTATCAAATGCCCAACGCCCGGCGCGGTGGCTCAGCATTTTGGTCTGGAATGTTTCTTCCAGCAGACGGGTCATGAACAGCACTTTCTCACGCATCACCTCGTCTGAAAATTCAATCAGATACGGTTGCCAGCGCCAGTCATCTCCCGTGAGATCGTGCTCAGGTGGGCTATTCCATGCATGAAGGTGCATACCCACCTCCCCCTGACCGCGAGCGATCGCGTCCCTGGCGAATTCAATGAAAACGGGCTCGATTGCCATCTCATAGTTTGTCAGCCATACGGGCTTAAAACCAAAACGCTCACAGAGGGCCTGGAACCGGGCCAGATAGCGCGCATTTTCCGTTTTAATGACGCGGTGATTCTCCCAGAGATTATCGCCCTCAGTATCAATCGTGATGATAAACGCTGGTTTTTTCATAATGAGTCCGCATGACAGGGAAGTTAGCGCTATGTTACGCACTCTCCAAAGCCTGAGTAAACCCTTCCTGGGAAATTCCTGAGATTATGGAGAAAGAGTGCAAGTCGCTACCAGGTCTATTAGAATTGCCAACCGTACAACGCCGATAAGATGATGATGAATAACTTACCTGACACGCCTGATTTGCGCATTCTACTGATCAAACTCCGCCATCATGGCGATATGTTATTGACCACCCCCGTCATTGATTCATTACGTCAAAAATGGCCACAAGCGCAAATTGACGTGCTGTTGTATGAAGAAACGCGCGATATGCTCGCCGCGCACCCGACGATTGGCACTATTTATGGAATCGATCGTAAATGGAAGCAGCTGGGCACGCTAAAGCACCTTCAAAAGGAGTGGCAGTTACTCTGCGCGTTACGAAAGCAACATTATCATCTGGTGATAAATCTTGCCGATCAGTGGCGTAGCGCTATCGTCACCCGTTTCACTGGTGCGCCGGTTCGCCTCGGATTCGCCTTTAACAAACGCAACAATCCATTCTGGCGTTTCTGTCATAGCGATTTAGTCTCTGTTGCAAATCACAAATCCCTGCACACCGTCGAACAAAATCTCTCCATTCTGTCACCATTACAGGTCGCGCCTGAGCCAGTTGTTGCCATGGCCTACAGCGCAGAAGACTGGCACCACGCCCACCAGCAACTGGTGCAAAAAGGAGTGGGCGATAACTACATCGTCATTCAGCCGACATCACGCTGGTTCTTCAAATGCTGGGATGAAAGCAAAATGGCGCAAACCATCACCGCGCTGCAGCAGGATGGGCATACCGTTGTACTCACGGCCGGGCCGGATAAAAAAGAGCTGGCGATGATAGATCGCATACTCGCCGCCTCACCGAAAACGGGGGTCGTCTCGCTGGCGGGACAGCTAACGTTGCGCCAGCTGGCCTCACTCATCGACCACGCGTGTCTTTTTATTGGCGTTGACTCCGTTCCGATGCATATGGCCGCCGCGCTGCAGACGCCCTGCGTGGCGCTGTTTGGCCCTTCCAAACTGACGTTTTGGTCTCCATGGCAAGTCAACGGTGAAGTCATCTGGGCTGGCGACTACGGTCCCCTTCCCGATCCCGACGCTATTGATACCAAAACGAAAGAACGCTATCTCGACGCCATTCCTGTTGATGCTGTCGTCTCCGCTGCAAGGAGATATTTGTCATGAAACACCATCGTCTGGCGATTGTTCGCCAAAAGTATCGCCCTGATGGCGGAGCGGAGCGCTTCGTTTCACGTGCGCTCACCGCGCTGAGCAATCAGAATCTTGAACTCAACGTCATTACGCGTGAATGGCAGGGCGAGAGACAGGACGACTGGCATATCCATATTTGCGACCCGCGCAAATGGGGCCGAATTAGCCGCGAACGCGGGTTTGCCCATGCTGCCCGCGCGCTGTGGCAGCAACAGCAGTTTGATATTGTGCAAAGCCACGAGCGGATTCCGGGCTGTGATATCTACCGCGCTGGCGATGGCGTTCATCGCCGCTGGCTGCTACAGCGTGCGCGCATCCTGCCCGCCTGGCGCGCGAAAATGCTGATGGTCGACCGCTATCACCGCTACGTGATGCACGCCGAGCGTGAAATGTACCAGGCGCCAGAGCTGAAAGCGGTTATCTGTAATGCGGAGATGATCAAACGCGAAATCGTCGAAGACTTTGATATTGACGCAAAAAAGATCCATGTGATTTATAATTCAATTGATTCCAGCCGCTTCGTTCCAGCCCAGGAAGCACAGCGTGCCGCGCTGCGTCAGCAATTTGGTTTGCCAGCCGATGCCGTGGTGTTCTGTTTTGTAGGATCGGGATTTGAACGAAAAGGATTGGCCAGCGCCATACGCGCTATCGCAGGAACTTCAGCCTGGCTGATTGTGGTTGGACAGGATAAAGCAGAACATCGTTATCGTGACCTCGCCCGTTCATTGGGCTGCGAAGGGCAAATCCGTTTCCTGGGAATGCAGAAAGAAACGCTGCCTTTTTATCAGCTATCCGATGGTTTACTGTTGCCAACGCTGTATGATCCCTTTCCAAACGTCATTCTTGAAGCGATGGCCTGCGGCTTGCCCGTCATTACTTCAGAGAGTTGCGGAGGCGCTGAATTTATTCAGCAAGGCCAGAACGGATTTTATTGTGACGCCCTGGATATCAACACATTGAAGGAGGCAATTGCAGCCACTCCTTCTCTGGGAAAAAATAACACGATGGGGCAAGCGGCACGTGAACGGGTAAAAGACGCCACCCCCGAAAAACTGTCAAGTCAGCTTATTTCGCTTTATCAAAAATTACTGGATTAAAAATGCGCATCCTAATGATTATTGATGGTTTACCCGGTGGGGGAGCTGAAAAAACAGTTCTTACACTTTCCAGCGGATTAACGGAAATGGGGCATCAGGTCTCCCTTTTCTCTCTGCGGAAAGTGTGTGATTACGCCATCCCGGAAGGCATTGATTATCAGGTGGTTCAGGATACCTGCAAAAAACCGTGGCGCAAGCTGACGGAGATCCCACGCCGAGCCCGCCTGCTGGATCAGGCGATTGAGCGGGCTGAGCGCAGCGGAAAATTTGACGTTGTGTTCTCTCATCTGCACAAAACTGACCGCATTGTGGCGCACTGCCGCGCGCTGGAGCGTGAAAAAGTCTGGTTCTGCGTGCATGGCATGTTCTCTTTCTCCTATCTTCGCCATCGCAGCGGGCTTTCGCGCTGGTTTAAGCATCTTAAAATTCGTCATACCTACGAAAACCGAAACGTTGTCGCCGTCTCAGGCGCCGTGCTGAAAGACCTTTCCGAGACCCTGGCTCTGAAACTCCGGCGTAAAGCGGTTATCCACAATCCTTTTGATATCCCTGAAATTCAGCGTCTGGCGGATGCCCCCTTCGAGATGCAAGGGAAGGATTACATCATCCATGTCGGCCGCTTCCATGAACACAAACGTCACGACCGTCTTTTACGCGCGTTCGCACAGAGTCAGCTCGACACTACGCTTGTCATGATGGGCAATGGTTCCGAAGCCAAAATTCAAAAGCTCAAACAGCTTGCCCGCGACCTGGGTATTGAAGACAAGACGGTTTTCCGTCCCTTCGACTCCAATCCCTACCCCTGGATTAAAGGGGCACGCCTCTTAGTGTTAAGTTCTGACTGCGAAGGTTTTGGTAATGTGCTGGTGGAATCCATTATCTGCCAGACGCCACCGGTCAGTACCAATTGTCCGGGTGGCCCCGCAGAAATCCTCACCGGCGCCTTAGCGCGCGGGCTGGCAGAGCTAAATGACGCGTTACTGGCAAAAACCCTGGTAGATATTTATACCGCCCCGCCGGTCGTTGGCGATGCAACGATTGCGTCGTTCGGTATCAATGCCATTTGCCAGCAGTACATTGCTTTGGTCGACAATCAAAAATAATCAGGTTTCTTATGCAAAATTCAGCGCCATTGTTAAGCGTGGTGGTTGCCGTTTATAACGGCGAAGCTTTTCTGGATCAGTTCTTTACCTGCCTTGTGAATCAACGCATCGACAGCATGGAAGTCATTATTGTCAATGATGGCTCGACTGACCGCTCGATGCAGATCGTCGAACGCTGGCGTGAAAAACTGCCGCAGATGCAGGTGATTGAACAGCAAAACCAGGGCGTTTCCATTGCGCGGAATACCGGCCTGGCCGTTGCAACCGGTCAGTATCTCTCTTTCCCGGATATTGATGACGTCTTCAAACCTGGCATGTACCAGCGTCTGCTGGATATGGCCGTCACGCAGGATCTGGATGTCGCCACCTGCAACGGCAACTACGTCTGGGAAAATGATAAGAAACCGTCTCGACCTATCTTCCCCGAGGATAAACTCGCCTCAACGGGCGTTATGACGGGCCCGGCATGGTTAAAGATGGCGCTGGATTCACGTAAGTTCCTGCACGTGACCTGGCTTAATATCTATCGCCACGATTTTATTCGTAAACACAGTTTCCATTTCGAACCCGGGCTGCGCCATCAGGATATCCCGTGGACCACCGAGGTGCTGCTTACCGCAGAGCGCGTTCAGTACACCAGTGAACGCTTTTATGACTACTACATTCACTCTGCCTCGGTATCGCATACGCCGGATAATGACGACACGCTGATCCGCTCCGCGCGCCACTACATGAAAATCCTGCAGATGCTTGATGCCATTAACCAGCGTTACCCGGATAAAGTGAAAAATATCCCCGCCTGCCACTGGCAAATCGCCAAAGAGGGGCTGGGGATCATTCATACCTTCGACAACATGAAGGATGAGACAAAGAAAACAATGATTATCAAAGAGTTCTTCGACACCGGGATCTGGAAGCTTATCTGGAAAAGTGCCAAAAGCCCGCGTTTGCGCTGGCGCCTGGGCCGACGCTACTTCCGTTTAAAACGGTATCTGGCATAAGAGATAGCTTTACCTGGCTTAAATGCTTAGAATTTGCCCGCCGAAACTAAAAAGACGGATAATCGCTTGGAATTGTTGTATACCGCCCTGCTCTATATCATTCAGCCACTGGTGTGGCTGAGACTGTTGCTTCGTAGCCGTAAAGCGCCTGCGTATCGTAAACGCTGGGCTGAACGCTATGGCTTTTGCCGCAATAAAGTCGCCCCGGACGGTATTTTGCTGCATTCCGTTTCTGTCGGTGAAACGCTGGCGGCGATCCCGCTGGTTCGCGCTCTGCGCCACCGCTACCCGTCTCTGCCGATTACCGTCACCACCATGACGCCAACCGGCTCAGAGCGCGCGTTATCCGCGTTTGGCAAAGATGTTCATCACGTCTACCTCCCTTACGATCTGCCCTGCGCTATGAATCGTTTCCTGAATACCGTTCGCCCGAAGCTGGTGATCGTGATGGAAACCGAGCTGTGGCCGAACATGATTTCCGCTCTGCATGCCCGTAAAATTCCGCTGGTGATTGCCAACGCGCGCCTTTCAGAGCGCTCGGCGAAAGGCTACGGCAAGCTGGGCAAATTTATGCGCCGCCTGCTGAGCAAAATCACGCTGATTGCCGCGCAGAACGAAGAAGACGCGGCGCGCTTTATCTCCCTGGGCCTGAAGCGCAACCAGCTTGCCGTGACCGGCAGCCTGAAATTCGATATTTCCGTTACCCCTGAACTGGCCGCCCGCGCCATCACGCTGCGCCGCCAGTGGGCTCCGCGTCGCCAAGTCTGGATAGCGACCAGTACTCATGAGGGCGAAGAGGCGATTATCCTGCAGGCGCACCGTAAGCTGCTGGAAACCTTCCCGGACCTACTGCTGATTCTGGTGCCTCGTCACCCCGAACGTTTTAAAGATGCCCGCGAAATGGTGCAGAAAGGCGGCTTCAGCTTCACCCTGCGCAGCAGCGGAGAGATCCCTTCCGGCAGTACCCAGGTGGTGATTGGCGATACGATGGGCGAACTGATGCTGCTCTACGGCATTGCTGACCTCGCCTTTGTTGGCGGCAGCCTGGTGGAGCGCGGAGGCCATAACCCGCTCGAGCCGGCAGCCCACGCCATTCCTGTGTTGATGGGTCCACACACGTTTAACTTCAAAGATATCTGCGCTAAATTGCAGCAGGCCGATGGTTTAATTACCGTGACCGATGCGGACTCGGTCGTCAAAGAAGTATCGACCCTTCTGACGGATGAAGATTACCGCCTGTGGTACGGTCGCCACGCCGTCGAAGTGCTGCACCAGAACCAGGGCGCACTCACCCGTCTGCTGCAGCTTCTGCAACCTTATCTGCCTCAGCGGAGCCACTAATGTCTACGCGTCTGTCGGTCGTCATGATCGCCAAAAACGCCGCCGACCTGCTTCCGGACTGCCTGGCCTCCGTCGCCTGGGCTGACGAAATTGTTATCCTCGACTCCGGAAGCACGGACAACACGGTGGACATCGCCCGGGCTGCGGGCGCAAAAGTCTTTACCGATACCGACTGGCAGGGCTACGGCATTCAGCGCCAGCGCGCGCAGGGTCACGCCACGGGCGATTATGTGCTGATGATCGACACCGACGAGCGCGTCACCCCAGAACTCCAGCAGGCCATTCAGGCGGTGCTTTCCTCACCCCAGCCTGGCGCTGTATACAGCATCGCGCGTCGCAACTACTTCCTTGGCCGCTTCATGCGCCACAGCGGCTGGTATCCGGATCGCGTAATACGACTCTACGAGCGCGGGCGCTTTCAGTACAACGACAATCTTGTCCATGAGTCACTGGCCTGCGACGGCGCCCAGGTCATCCCCCTGACGGGTGATTTGCTGCATCTGACCTGCCGTGATTTCGCCAGCTTCCAGCAAAAGCAGCTCAACTATGCCACCGCATGGGCGCAGGAACGCCACCAGCGCGGCAAGAAGGCCTTGCTGACAGGAATCTTCACCCACACGCTGGGCGCGTTTCTGAAAACGCTGCTGCTGCGCGGCGGCGTGCTGGATGGTAAGCAGGGCTGGTTACTGGCGGTAGTGAATGCCCAGTATACTTTCAACAAATACACCGAGCTGTGGGCGCTCTGCCGCGGCTACTCAGAGAAAACGTGAGCCATGAGCACAAAAGCGATTTATCCGGGTACCTTCGATCCGATCACTAACGGTCATCTTGACATCATTACCCGTGCAGCGTGCATGTTCGACAAGGTGATCCTGGCGATTGCCGCCAGCCCCAGCAAAAAGCCGATGTTTGATCTCAACGAGCGCGTGCAACTTGCCACCGACGCCATTTCGCACCTGCCGAATGTTGAAGTTGTCGGGTTCAGCGATCTGATGGCGAACTTCGCCCGCGCCCAGCAGGCCAATATTCTGATTCGTGGCCTGCGCGCGGTGGCAGACTTCGAGTATGAGATGCAGCTGGCGCACATGAACCGCCACCTGATGCCGGAGCTGGAAAGCGTATTCCTGATGCCGTCAAAAGAGTGGTCGTTTATCTCGTCCACGCTGGTAAAAGAGGTGGCGCGCCATCACGGGGACGTTACCCATTTCCTGCCGGATAACGTCCACCAGGCGCTGATGGAAAAGCTAAAGTAGTTCTATTTCTGACACTGGCGGCAGTAGAACGTGGCGCGCTGGGCGTGCTTCGTGGCAATAATCGGCGTCCCGCATGCCCTGCATGGCTCGCCCTTACGGCCATACACCTGCAGCTCTTGGGCAAAATAGCCTGGTTTACCGTCGCTTTGCAGAAAATCCTTCAGGGTGGTCCCGCCTTGCTCAATCGAGCGCAGCAGCACTGCTTTAATGACCCGAACCAGCAGCTCACACTCCTGCGCGGACAGCGACGAGGCCAGCCGATCGGGATGGATCCCGGCCGCAAACAGCGATTCACTGGCGTAAATATTCCCCACGCCGACCACCAGCTTGTTATCCATCAGCCAGGGCTTGATCGGGGTCTTTTTCTTCGCGCACTTCTCTTTCAGGTAGTCCGCATTAAACGCGTCTGAAAGCGGCTCAGGGCCCAGATGCGCCAGCACGTTGTGTCCTTCCAGCTCCTTCGTCCACAGCCACGCGCCAAAGCGCCGCGGATCGGTGTAGCGGAGCACTTTGCCGTTGCTCATTACCAGGTCGACGTGATCGTGTTTTTCCGCAGGCAATTCTTCGGTCAAGATGCGCAGGCTCCCGGACATTCCAAGATGGATAATGATCCAGCCGTCAGGCAGCTCCAGCAGCAGGTATTTCGCGCGGCGCTGCACGCTAAGGACGGGTTTGTCGCTTAACGCGTGGATCTCATCGGACACCGGCCAGCGCAGTCGTCCATTGCGAACGACGGCATGAAGAATAGTCGCGCCGACCAGATGGGGCTCAATGCCGCGACGGCTGGTCTCTACCTCAGGTAATTCAGGCATGGTTCCTCCGTTGAGATGCAGAATGCAAAAAACCCCGCAGTTGCGGGGTTTTTCAATACAAGGAGGCTAAAATTATTTGATTTTAGCTTCTTTGTACAGTACGTGCTGGCGTACAACTGGATCGAATTTTTTCAGTTCCAGTTTTTCCGGCTTAGTACGTTTGTTCTTCGTGGTGGTGTAGAAGTGACCTGTACCAGCAGAAGAAACCAGCTTGATTTTCTCGCGAATACCTTTAGCCATGATTTATTTCCTCTTTAAGTACTTAGTACTTTTCGCCACGGGCACGCAGTTCAGACAGAACTGTATCGATGCCTTTCTTATC
The DNA here is from genome assembly GCF_014895875.1 of Enterobacter cloacae complex sp. P12RS. Lineage (NCBI taxonomy): Bacteria > Pseudomonadati > Pseudomonadota > Gammaproteobacteria > Enterobacterales > Enterobacteriaceae > Enterobacter > Enterobacter cloacae complex sp. P12RS. The sequence continues at coordinate 48,255 of NZ_JADBQO010000014.1, read as the reverse complement.
GATTACACGCATACCTTTAGCAGATACACGCAGGGTGACAAAACGCTTCTCGCTCTCAACCCAGAAACGGTGAGAGTGCAGGTTCGGCAGGAAACGGCGTTTAGTCGCGTTCAGTGCGTGGGAACGGTTGTTACCGGTCACCGGACGCTTGCCAGTAACTTGGCAGACTCGGGACATGTCTATTCTCCAAAAATCAAATTAGCTCGAGCTTCGTATGGGGTATCGGCGCCTCGTCAGGCTTTACAGCCCGGTCATCGCGTAGTTCTAAGTGAACTCTCGATTGCCAGGCCCAAATGCCAAACCCGAGATTCTCAAAGGTGGCGTAGTATACGCTGACTCGGCGGTGTGCTCAAGTCCCGAACAGACAAAGATCCCGATGGATCGCGAGAAATAGCCTAAATCCAGCCATGTTCTGCAAAAGAAATGTACTCGCCGCGGCCAATTATCAGATGGTCCAGAACACGAATGTCCATGAATTGACAGCATTTGATAATGCGTTCGGTGATTTCTTTGTCAGCTCTGCTCGGTTCTGCACAGCCAGAGGGGTGATTATGCGCGAGGATCACCCCCGCTGCATTCACTTTTATCGCTTCACGCACAATTTCACGCGGATGTACCTCAACGTGGCTCAGTGTACCCGAAAACAGGCGGCTGTGCTTCAGTACCCGGTTCCTGTTGTCGAGAAAGATCACCATAAAGATCTCCCGCTCCAGGCCAGATAGCTGGCTTTGCAAAAATTCGCGGGTCATGTCAGGGGTAAGGATCGGATCTTGCTCCTCCATCTGTACGTTATAAAATCGCCGGGCAAGTTCAGCAATACCCCGTAACTGGGCATACTTCGCGACGCCAATGCCTTCTACGTGCGTAAACGCCTCCAGTTCGGCTGTCAGCAAACCATGTAGTGAACCAAAATGGTCTATCAGATTTTTCGCCAGCGTAAATACCGTTTTTCCCTTCGTACCTGTACGTAAAAAGAGCGCCAGCAACTCCTCGTCTTTTAATAACGCGACGCCATGACGCAGCATTTTTTCGCGCGGTAGCAGCAGTTCAGTCTCTTCCATGCCCGGCCTCCTTCTGTTTGCCATTATGCTGCCACAGGCAAATCCGGGGCTCGACGCTGAGGTTTCGTTCTTGCGTAGCGCCTCGCAAAGTGCATAAAGGACTTCATCACCCCCCTATTTGGGATTGTGGTAAAATGCCCGCTCTCTGGTGAAACCCAACAGGAAAGAATCATGATGAGCCTGGCCGGTAAAAAAATCGTTCTTGGCGTGAGCGGCGGCATTGCTGCCTATAAAGCGCCTGAGCTGGTGCGTCGTCTGCGCGAGCGCGGGGCGGACGTGCGGGTCGCGATAACCGAAGGCGGTAAAGCCTTTATCACCCCTCTGAGCCTGCAGGCGGTTTCAGGATACCCGGTATCTGACAGCCTGCTCGATCCGGCCGCCGAAGCCGCGATGGGGCATATTGAGCTTGGGAAATGGGCCGATCTGGTGATTCTTGCCCCTGCCACGGCAGATTTAATTGCCCGCGTGGCGGCTGGTATGGCGAACGATCTGGTTTCGACCATTTGCCTCGCGACGCCTGCGCCCGTCGCCGTTGTGCCCGCCATGAACCAGCAGATGTACCGCAATGCCGCCACCCAGCATAATCTGGAGACGCTGGCTTCGCGCGGCCTGCTTGTCTGGGGCCCGGACAGCGGTAGCCAGGCCTGCGGCGACGTTGGCCCGGGGCGTATGCTCGACCCGTTGACGATTGTGGATATGGCCGCCGCCCATTTTTCACCTGTCAACGACCTGCAACATCTCAACATCATGATTACCGCGGGCCCGACGCGCGAGCCGCTGGACCCGGTGCGTTACATCACCAACTACAGCTCCGGTAAAATGGGCTTTGCGATTGCTGCCGCAGCGGCAAAACGCGGCGCTAACGTCACGCTGGTCAGCGGCCCGGTCTCGTTACCTACGCCACCTTTTGTACAGCGTATTAATGTTACCACCGCGCTGGAGATGGAAGCCGCCGTGCAGGCTCATGCGCAACGCCAGCAGATTTTTATCGGCTGTGCGGCCGTGGCAGACTATCGTGCCGAGACCATCGCCGAGTCTAAAATCAAAAAGCAAGGCGATGAATTAACACTGAAAATGGTGAAAAACCCGGACATTGTTGCCGGTGTCGCCGCACTAAAAAGCCATCGTCCTTACGTTGTTGGATTTGCCGCAGAAACGAATAATGTGGAAGAATATGCCCGGCAAAAACGTACCCGCAAAAACCTCGATTTAATTTGCGCGAACGACGTATCGCTGGCCACGCAAGGATTTAATAGCGACAGCAACGCACTGCACCTTTTCTGGCAGGATGGAGATAAAATCTTACCGCTTGAGCGCAAGGAACTCCTGGGCCAACAATTACTGGACGAGATCGTTACCCGTTATGATGAAAAAAATCGACGTTAAGATTCTGGACCCGCGTGTTGGCGAGCAATTCCCGCTGCCAACCTATGCCACCTCCGGCTCTGCCGGACTTGACCTGCGCGCCTGTCTCGATGACGCCGTAGAACTGGCTCCCGGTGCCACTACCCTGATCCCGACTGGCCTGGCGATCCACATTGCAGACCCGTCTCTGGCGGCAGTCATCCTGCCGCGCTCGGGTCTGGGCCATAAGCACGGCGTAGTGCTGGGTAACCTGGTCGGCCTGATCGACTCCGACTACCAGGGTCAGCTGATGGTGTCCGTCTGGAACCGTGGTCAGGACAGCTTCACCATTGAACCTGGCGAGCGTATCGCGCAGATGGTTTTTGTACCGGTGGTACAGGCAGAATTTAAACTGGTGGCAGACTTTGATGCCACCGACCGTGGCGAAGGCGGCTTCGGCCATTCCGGGCGCAAATAACCGCCCGACACACGTATCTCGCAGCGCCATAACGCAATAACAAACCGCAAACGTCAGTTTGCGGTCGCTGTGTGGATGCCAGCCTGGCAAGTGCTTATTTTCAGGGGTATTTTGTAACATGGCAGAAAAACAAACCGCGAAAAGGAATCGTCGCGAAGAAATACTTCAATCTCTGGCTCTGATGCTTGAATCCAGCGATGGCAGTCAACGCATCACCACCGCCAAACTGGCCGCCTCTGTGGGCGTGTCTGAGGCGGCGCTGTATCGTCATTTCCCCAGCAAAACAAAAATGTTCGACAGCCTGATCGAGTTTATTGAAGACAGTCTGATCACGCGCATTAACCTGATTCTGAAAGATGAAAAAGATACCACCGCGCGTCTTCGTCTGATTGTGCTGTTAATTCTGGGCTTTGGGGAGCGCAATCCGGGTTTAACCCGTATCCTGACCGGCCACGCGCTGATGTTTGAGCAGGACAGGCTGCAGGGCCGCATCAATCAGCTTTTTGAGCGTATTGAAGCGCAGCTGCGCCAGGTGCTGCGCGAGAAGAAAATGCGTGAAGGCGAAGGATACAATACGGATGAGACATTGCTGGCAAGCCAGATTCTGGCGTTTTGTGAAGGCATGCTCTCCCGCTTTGTGCGCAGCGAATTCAAATACCGACCAACGGACGATTTTGACGCCCGCTGGCCGTTAGTGGCAGCGCAGCTGCAGTAGCACCGCAGGCCCGGTAAGCGTAGCGCCGCCGGGCAATTCAATTACACGCCAAACTCTTCGCGATACGCCCGCACCGCCGCCAGGTGATCCGCCATCTCTGGCTTCTCTTCCAGATACGCAATCAGGTCTTTCAGAGTGATGATAGAGGTCACTTTGCAGCTGTAATCACGCTCTACTTCCTGGATAGCAGAGATATCGCCGCGACCACGCTCCTGACGATCAAGAGAAATCAGCACGCCAGCCAGCGTCGCACCGTTGGCCTGGATAATCTCCATAGATTCACGGATCGCGGTGCCTGCGGTAATCACGTCGTCGACCAGCATCACGCGGCCCTGCAGCGCGCTGCCCACAAGATTACCGCCTTCACCGTGGGTTTTGGCCTCTTTGCGGTTAAAGCAGTACGGCACATCACGGTCATGGTGCTCCGCCAGCGCCACCGCCGTGGTAGTTGCAATCGGAATGCCCTTGTACGCAGGGCCAAACAGCAGGTCGAAATCAATCCCGGAATCCACCAGCGCTTCGGCATAGAAGCGGCCTAACAGTGCCAGATCGCGCCCGGTATTAAACAGCCCGGCGTTGAAGAAATACGGGCTCTTACGCCCGGATTTCAGCGTAAATTCGCCAAACTTAAGTACCTGTTTATTAATCGCAAACTCAATAAACTGGCGCTGATACGATTTCATGGATTCGCTCCTTTGGTTTTTTCTGTCTTACAGGCAAAAAAAAGGCGACTCATTGGTCGCCTTTAAAATCAATTGTCTAACGCCGCTTTTTGCGTCGTTACAATGGATTCGATTCCCCCTCGGGCCAACGCCAGCAGGGAGAGAAGTTCTTCATGGGTGAACGGCTCACCTTCCGCCGTCCCCTGCACCTCAATGATGCGACCATCTTCGGTCATCACCACGTTCATGTCGGTCTCGGCGGCAGAATCTTCAACATATTCCAGATCGCAAAGCGCTTCACCGTTAACGATCCCCACGGAAACCGCCGCGACCATCCCTTTCATAGGGTTGGTTTTCAGCTTACCGGCTGCAACCAGCTTGTTCAGGGCATCGGCCAGCGCCACACAGGCACCGGTAATGGACGCGGTACGCGTGCCGCCATCTGCCTGAATCACGTCGCAGTCCAGGGTAATAGTGAATTCACCGAGGATTTTCAGATCAACGGCGGCGCGCAGCGCACGTGCGATCAGGCGCTGGATTTCCATGGTACGTCCACCCTGCTTACCCTTTGCCGCTTCACGGGCGTTACGGGTATGGGTCGCGCGCGGCAGCATGCCATACTCGGCGGTGATCCAGCCCTGGCCCTGACCTTTCAGAAAGCGCGGAACACCTTCTTCGATGGACGCGGTGCAAAGCACTTTGGTGTCACCAAACTCAACCAGCACGGAGCCTTCAGCGTGTTTTGTATAGTTACGGGTCAGGGTGACGGGACGCACCTGATTGGCGCTACGACCTGATGGACGCATGATGGATTCTCCGGCTTGAAACGAATGTGGCTGCGCATTATACGGATAAAGGACGCTTATTCCTATCCTGAGAAGCCCCCGAAAGCTATAATCCCCCCATCTCTCCTTTAAAAACGGGAATGTCTATGATCCGCAGTATGACCGCCTACGCCCGGCGTGAAATCAAGGGTAGCTGGGGTAGCGCTACCTGGGAAATGCGTTCGGTAAACCAGCGCTATCTGGAAACATATTTCCGTATGCCGGAACAGTTCCGCAGCCTTGAACCTGTGGTGCGCGAGCGTATCCGTACGCGTCTGACCCGCGGGAAAGTGGAATGCAACCTGCGCTTTGAACCCGATGCCAGCGCGCAGGGCGAACTGATCCTCAACGAGAAGCTGGCAAAACAGCTCGTGAATGCGGCGAACTGGGTCAAAATGCAGAGCGATGAAGGCGAAATCAACCCCGTTGATATTCTGCGCTGGCCTGGCGTGATGGCCGCCGGCGAGCAGGATCTGGACGCGATTGCCGCAGAAATTCTGGCAGCCCTCGACGGCACGCTGGATGACTTTATCGTTGCCCGCGAAACCGAAGGTCAGGCGCTGAAAGCGATGATTGAGCAGCGCCTTGAAGGCGTCAGCGCTGAAGTGGCGAAGGTTCGCGCCCATATGCCGGAAGTGCTGCAGTGGCAGCGCGAGCGTCTGGTCGCCAAGCTGGAAGAAGCAGAAGTTCAGCTGGAAAACACCCGTCTGGAACAAGAGCTGGTGCTGATGGCGCAGCGTATCGATGTTGCCGAAGAGCTGGATCGTCTGGAAGCGCACGTGAAAGAGACCTATAACATCCTGAAGAAGAAGGAAGCTGTAGGCCGCCGCCTGGACTTTATGATGCAGGAGTTCAACCGCGAGTCGAACACTTTGGCGTCTAAGTCTATCAACGCTGAGGTGACCAACTCAGCGATTGAACTCAAGGTTCTGATTGAGCAGATGCGCGAGCAGATCCAGAATATTGAGTAATCGCTTTTTGGATGGCGTCGGCTGACGCCATCCATTATTATTTCTAATCCGAATTTCCACCTCTTTTCTAATTCAGCAGCCAAGTATCAAAGATATTCAACATGTATTGATTAAATTTTATAGGTGAAACCCAATCGCCTTAGAAAATCTCAATCGTGATCTTGCGCACAAATCGCTAACCTTTCCGCGTTCACACCGGAGGGTATATGCTGCTTCACATTCTTTATCTTATTGGTATCACCGCCGAAGCCATGACTGGCGCTCTCGCCGCCGGGCGTCGCCGGATGGACACCTTCGGTGTGATCATTATTGCCACTGCAACCGCGCTGGGCGGCGGTTCCGTGCGCGATATCCTGCTTGGCCATTACCCGCTCGGCTGGGTGAAACATCCTGAGTATGTGATTATCGTCGCAACGGCTGCCGTATTAACCACCATCGTGGCACCCGTTATGCCCCATCTGCGCCGCCTGTTCCTGGTGCTTGATGCACTGGGGCTGATCGTCTTTTCTATCATCGGCGCGCAAATCGCGCTCGATATGGGGGAAGGCCCGGTTATCGCCACCATTGCTGCCGTGGTGACGGGCGTTTTCGGCGGCGTGCTGCGCGATATGTTCTGCAAACGCATTCCTCTGGTCTTCCAAAAAGAGCTGTATGCCGGCATCTCCTTCGCCGCAGCGGTGCTCTACATTGCCCTGCAGCATTACGTTTCAAACCACGACGTGGTGGTGATCTCCACGCTGCTGTTTGGCTTTACGGCCCGCATGCTGGCGCTGCGTCTGAAGCTCGGATTGCCCGTGTTTCACTATAAGCACAGCGCCCACTGATCTCAGAACCCATTGATGTGCTGCTGAGCAAGCCACCTGACCAGCACATCGATCTCTGGCGCGTGCAGCCAGGCAACGATTTGCCGCGCCTTCTCCGCACCCGTACCCGGCAAGGCCTGCCAGGCCTTTTCACTGCGTTCACTCATCTTTTGCCACGACACATCTTCCAACGCCTTCAGCGAGGCCTGTGGCAGCGGAACACCCAGCGCCATAATCCAACGGATAAAAGGCTGCTCATGCACCTGATTAAAGCGATGCCAGAGCGCCAGCCCGCGTGCGGCAGAGAATCCCGGCGTCGACTGCAGCTGCTCCTGCGTTAATAGCAGCCACGAAAAGAGATGTTCAAAATGATGCGCCTGCCAGAGTGTGCGCCAGCCTGACTCACCTAATCCTTCAATGTTGAATACCTGCTTTGAACTGAGCCACGTCAGCCGGGCAAAGAACTGTTCCATACACTCCGGCGAGGCATAAAAGCAACTCAGGGAGTGATAACGCGAGGCCGGAGGCTCAGGTTTTTGTCTGTCCGCCCCTCGCCAGACCACCTTATCAAACCGGGGGATACCCTGCCCTGCCAGGCTGACCTGGATCTGATCGCCCGGGGCAATATCCAGCCTCTGCCAGCGTCCAACCGAACCGAGACTCACTCGCTGCACCCGTTTATCGTCCAACTGCACAGGCTCAAGTGCCGCCACGACAGAAATTTTGCCCGTGCGCCCCACGGAAAAAAGAATATTCCTGACCTCTGCGACCTGTGCCGCAGGCGAATATTTCCACGCGATAATCCAGTTGCCTTCGCCGGGCAGCCAACTTTCCCCTGTAGGTGACTCCGCAGACCGAACCACTATGCCATCCGTGGCAAAGGGCAATGCCGTGTTTTGCCAGGCCAAACGCTGTTTTTCAACAGCATCAACCGCTTGTACGGGCAACGTATAGCGCGCCGTCAGGGAAAAGCCTGCGCTGGACAGCTCAGAAAGCCTGTTTTCCATTCCCTTCGGTCCATCCGGCCAAGCCCAGATAAATATTCCTGTCTGGCTCAGAAGCGCGTTGTCCTTTTGTCGCATCATCGCGCCCGCCACTTTTGCGCGAGCATTCATTCCGCCCATCTGCCGCTGGACGTGGTTTTCGCGTAGCCAGAAAAGCTCCCCCTGTAAGACGCTGTTTGCAAGCGCGCCGGATACCTCCTTGGGCACGGACGGGATCAAACGCACGCGGGCCGTCCAGTCCTCGCCTTTTAGCCCATTACCACGGCTGATGGCCCGCGCTAGCTTTCCGTTGCGATACACCAGCGTCACCGCCACGCCATCGACTTTTGGCTGCATCCAGAGATTTTTCCGGCCGTGCATCCAGTGACCCAGCGCTTCTTTGCTGGCTGCTTTACGTACCCCCGTATGGGCAACAGGATGTTTTACGTTTCCCTCCAGCGCAGGTAGGGCGCTCTCAGCAAAATCGTTGCCGAAACAGCGCTGCCACTGGGTTAAACGGCCGTTGAGCTGGTCATACACTTCGTCACTGACCTCGCTCACCCCCAGCTTCCAGTAAGCCTCATCCCAGCGTTTGATTTGTGCACTTAATGACGCAATCTCTTTTTCGGCTTTTGCCTGTGACCACACCGGGCACACCGCCGCCCCGTAACCACACCACAACAGCATTAACCCGCTTATCCACCGCCACATCGCTATCTCTCCTTTGCAATGCAGGAGGTATAACCTGACGTGAGAAACGACGCTAATAGCAACCTTTCACGTTGCGAGGCGCTATCCAGCGTTAATTTTTATTGCTGCAAACCGCAGATAAAACCTGAAAACGGTACGCAAAATTCAATAATCCAGGGGAAAAAGTGTGACAAAGGCTACGTCACACAGCGGCGACGTGTATAATAAGCCCGTATGTAGGACTTCTTCGTTAACACATACAAAAGACTCTCATGGCTCAAGGCACGCTTTATATTGTTTCTGCCCCTAGCGGCGCGGGTAAATCCAGCCTTATTCAGGCACTGTTAAAAACCCAACCGTTGTACGACACACAGGTTTCTGTTTCTCACACCACGCGAGCGCCGCGTCCGGGTGAAGTGCACGGTGAACACTATTTCTTTGTGGATCACGACGAGTTCAGAGCGATGATCGGCAGAGATGCGTTTCTTGAACACGCAGAAGTGTTTGGTAACTACTACGGCACCTCGCGTGAAACCATTGAGCAGGTTCTGGCGACGGGCGTGAATGTGTTCCTCGACATCGACTGGCAGGGCGCACAGCAAATTCGCAAGAAAATGCCTGACTCGCGCAGTATCTTTATTTTACCGCCGTCGAAGGATGAGCTGGATCGCCGCCTGCGTGGCCGCGGTCAGGACAGTGAAGAAGTCATCGCAAAGCGTATGGAACAGGCAGTTGCAGAAATGAGCCATTACGCGGAATATGATTACCTTATTGTGAATGATGATTTTGATGCCGCGCTGAGCGATCTCAAAACCATTCTTCGCGCAGAACGACTGCGTATGAGCCGCCAGAAGCAGCGACATGACGCATTAATCACCAAACTGTTGGCAGACTGAACCCACTTTCAGTATCATGCCCAGTCATTTCTTCACCTGTGGAGCATTTTAAGTATGGCACGCGTAACTGTTCAGGACGCTGTAGAGAAAATTGGTAACCGTTTTGACCTGGTGCTGGTCGCCGCGCGTCGCGCTCGTCAGATGCAGGTAGGCGGTAAAGATCCGCTGGTACCGGAAGAAAACGATAAAACCACCGTTATTGCACTTCGCGAAATCGAAGAAGGTCTGATCAACAACCAGATCCTCGACGTGCGTGAGCGCCAGGAGCAGCAAGAGCAGGAAGCCGCAGAACTGCAGGCCGTAACCGCCATTGCTGAAGGTCGTCGTTAATTAAACCTGCGGGTCGCCCTTGTATCTGTTTGAAAGCCTGAATCAACTGATTCAAATCTACCTGCCTGAAGACCAGATTAAGCGTCTTCAGCAGGCGTATCTCGTTGCACGTGACGCTCACGAGGGCCAGACACGTTCAAGCGGTGAACCCTACATCACGCACCCGGTTGCGGTAGCCTGTATTCTGGCCGAGATGAAACTCGACTACGAAACGCTGATGGCCGCCCTGCTGCACGACGTGATCGAAGATACCCCTGCCACCTACCAGGATATGGAACAGCTGTTTGGCAAAAGCGTTGCCGAGCTGGTGGAAGGGGTCTCTAAGCTTGATAAGCTGAAATTCCGCGACAAGAAAGAGGCGCAAGCCGAAAACTTCCGCAAGATGATTATGGCGATGGTGCAGGATATCCGCGTCATTCTCATCAAACTCGCTGACCGTACCCACAACATGCGCACGCTGGGCTCACTTCGCCCGGATAAACGTCGCCGCATTGCCCGTGAAACCCTCGAAATTTACAGTCCGCTGGCGCACCGTTTAGGTATCCACCACATCAAAACCGAGCTGGAAGAGCTGGGCTTTGAAGCGTTGTACCCGAACCGCTATCGCGTGATTAAAGAGGTGGTGAAAGCCGCACGCGGTAACCGTAAAGAGATGATTCAAAAGATCCTCTCTGAAATTGAAGGGCGTTTGCAGGAAGCGGGAATCCCGTGCCGCGTCAGCGGTCGCGAAAAACATCTTTACTCCATCTACTGCAAAATGGTGCTCAAAGAGCAGCGTTTTCACTCGATCATGGATATCTACGCGTTCCGCGTAATCGTCCACGACTCTGACACCTGCTACCGCGTGCTGGGGCAGATGCACAGCCTCTATAAACCGCGCCCGGGGCGCATGAAAGATTACATCGCCATTCCGAAAGCGAACGGCTATCAATCTTTGCATACCTCGATGATCGGTCCGCACGGCGTGCCTGTTGAAGTGCAGATCCGCACCGAAGACATGGACCAGATGGCAGAGATGGGTGTAGCCGCACACTGGGCTTACAAAGAGCACGGTGGCGAAAGCAGCACCACCGCGCAAATCCGCGCCCAGCGCTGGATGCAGAGCCTGCTGGAGCTTCAGCAGAGTGCGGGTAGCTCGTTCGAATTTATCGAGAGCGTTAAATCCGATCTCTTCCCGGATGAGATTTACGTTTTCACCCCAGAAGGTCGCATTGTCGAACTGCCTGCGGGCGCAACGCCGGTCGACTTCGCCTACGCCGTGCATACAGATATCGGGCACGCCTGCGTGGGCGCGCGCGTCGACAGACAGCCTTACCCGCTGTCTCAGCCGCTCTCCAGTGGCCAGACGGTCGAAATTATTACCGCGCCGGGCGCACGTCCGAACGCGGCCTGGCTGAACTTTGTCGTGAGTTCCAAAGCGCGCGCCAAAATTCGTCAGTTGTTGAAAAACCTCAAGCGCGATGACTCCGTCAGCCTGGGGCGTCGCCTGCTCAACCACGCGTTGGGCGGCAGCCGCAAGCTGGCTGAGATCCCACCGGAGCATATTCAGCGTGAACTCGACCGTATGAAGCTCACGTCTCTGGACGATCTGCTGGCGGAAATTGGTCTGGGTAACGCGATGAGCGTCGTGGTAGCGAAAAACCTGCAGCAGGGCGAAGCGACGCCATCTGCTCCAGGCGCATCCGGCCATGCTCATCTGCCGATCAAAGGCGCGGACGGGGTGCTGATCACCTTCGCAAAATGTTGCCGTCCAATCCCTGGCGACCCGATTATTGCGCACGTCAGTCCGGGCAAAGGGCTGGTTATCCACCATGAATCCTGTCGTAACATTCGCGGCTACCAGAAAGAAGCCGAGAAGTTTATGGCGGTCGAGTGGGATAAAGAGACGGCGCAGGAATTTATCACCGAAATTAAGGTGGATATGTTTAACCACCAGGGTGCCCTGGCGAACCTGACGGCAGCCATCAACACGGCCTCATCCAACATTCAGAGCCTGAATACGGAAGAAAAAGACGGCCGCGTCTATAGCGCCTTTATCCGTCTGACCGCTCGCGACCGCGTGCATCTGGCGAACATTATGCGCAAGATCCGCGTCATGCCGGACGTGATTAAAGTCACCCGAAACCGAAACTAGGTTTTATGAATTCACAACGTTATGCCCGTATCTGCGAAATGCTTGCCAGACGCCAGCCTGACCTGACGGTCTGCATGGAGCAGGTGCATAAACCTCATAACGTCTCTGCCATCGTCCGTACCGCAGATGCCGTCGGCGTGCATGAAGTGCACGCCGTCTGGCCGGGTCACCGGATGCGAACCATGGTCTCTGCTGCGGCAGGCAGTAACAGCTGGGTATCCGTCAAATCTCACCAGACGATTGGCGATGCCGTATCGCATCTGAAAGGACGCGGGATGCAGATCCTGGCGACAAACCTGTCCGATAAGGCCGTGGATTTCCGCGAGATCGACTATACCCGCCCGACCTGCATTTTGATGGGTCAGGAGAAAACCGGGATCTCCCAGGAAGCGCTGGATCTGGCGGATCGGGACATCATCATTCCGATGATCGGCATGGTCCAGTCCCTTAACGTCTCCGTGGCATCCGCGCTCATTCTGTATGAAGCGCAGCGCCAGCGTCAGAACGCCGGGATGTACGAGCGCAGCAACAGCATGCTGCCGGAAGAAGAACAGCAGCGCCTGCTGTTTGAAGGTGGCTATCCGGTGCTGGCACGCGTTGCGAAGCAGAAAAAATTGCCTTACCCCCACGTCAACGCGCAGGGCGAAATTGAAGCCGATGCCGAGTGGTGGGCCACTATGCAGTACGCCGGGTAACCGATGAAAGGCCGCCTGCTGGATGCTATCCCGCTCAACAGCCTGACGGGCGTGGGCGCGGCGCAAAGCAATAAGCTGGCAAAAATTGGCTTGCACACCGTGCAGGATCTCCTGCTTCACCTCCCCCTGCGTTACGAAGACCGCACTCAGCTCTACAAGATTGGCGATCTGCTTCCCGCCATTTACGCCACCGTTGAAGGCGAAGTCCTGAACTGCAATATCACTTTCGGCGGACGCCGGATGATGACCTGTCAGATCAGCGACGGCACCGGCATCCTCACCATGCGTTTCTTCAACTTCAGCGCGGCGATGAAGAACAGCCTGGCGACCGGCCGTAGGGTGCTGGCCTATGGCGAAGCTAAACGCGGGAAATACGGCGCAGAGATGATCCACCCGGAGTACCGCGTACAGGGCGATCTCAGCACGCCAGAACTGCAGGAGACGCTCACCCCGGTTTACCCGACGACCGAAGGCGTTAAGCAGGCGACGCTGCGTAAGCTCACCGATCAGGCCCTGGAACTGCTGGATACCTGCGCCATTACCGAACTGCTGCCGCCAGAACTGGCTCAGGGGATGATGAGCCTGCCCGAGGCGCTGCGCACCCTGCACCGCCCGCCGCCAACGCTGCAGCTCAGCGATTTAGAAAGCGGTAAACACCCCGCCCAACGGCGTCTTATCCTTGAGGAATTACTGGCGCATAACCTGAGCATGCTGGCGCTGCGTGCCGGCGCGCAGCGTTTCCACGCTCAGCCGTTAAGCCCGAATGATGTGCTCAAAGATAAGCTGCTGGCCTCGCTGCCCTTTAAGCCCACCGGCGCGCAGGCGCGCGTCACCGCCGAGATTGAGCGCGATATGGCGCTCGACGTGCCGATGATGCGCCTGGTGCAGGGCGACGTAGGTTCAGGTAAAACGCTGGTTGCCGCCCTGGCCGCGTTACGCGCCATCGCCCACGGCAAACAGGTCGCCCTGATGGCACCGACAGAGCTGCTGGCCGAGCAGCACGCCAATAATTTCCGCGCCTGGTTCGCACCGCTCGGGATTGAGGTGGGCTGGCTCGCCGGAAAGCAAAAAGGCAAAGCGCGTCTTGCGCAGCAGGAAGCCATCGCCAGCGGCCAGGTGCAGATGATTGTCGGCACACACGCTATCTTCCAGGAGCAGGTGCAGTTCAACGGCCTTGCGCTGGTGATTATCGATGAACAGCACCGCTTCGGCGTGCATCAGCGTCTGGCGCTGTGGGAAAAAGGGCTGCAGCAGGGCTTCCACCCGCACCAGCTGATCATGACCGCCACGCCGATCCCGCGTACCCTGGCGATGACCGCCTACGCCGATCTGGATACCTCTACCATCGACGAACTGCCGCCGGGCCGAACGCCGGTGACGACGGTCGCCATACCGGATACGCGCCGCAGCGACATCATTGACCGCGTGCGCAACGCCTGCACCCATGAAGGTCGTCAGGCCTACTGGGTCTGTACGCTGATTGAAGAGTCTGAACTGCTGGAAGCGCAGGCCGCCGAAGCAACGTGGGAAGAGCTTAAGCTGGCGCTGCCGGAGCTGAACGTGGGTCTGGTTCACGGACGCATGAAGCCTGCCGAGAAGCAGGCGGTGATGCAATCCTTCAAACAGGGGGAACTGCATTTGCTGGTCGCGACGACGGTCATCGAAGTGGGCGTTGACGTACCCAACTCCAGCCTGATGATCATCGAAAACCCGGAACGTCTGGGGCTTGCCCAGCTCCACCAGCTGCGCGGGCGCGTTGGCCGCGGCGCGGTAGCGTCTCACTGCGTTCTGCTTTACAAAGCACCGCTTTCAAAAACCGCCCAGATGCGACTGCAGGTGCTGCGCGACAGCAACGACGGCTTTGTGATTGCGCAAAAAGATCTGGAGATACGCGGCCCGGGCGAACTACTGGGCACGCGCCAGACGGGAAATGCTGAATTCAAAGTGGCGGATTTACTGCGCGATCAGGCCATGATCCCCGAAGTTCAGCGCCTTGCGCGCCATATTCATGAACGCTACCCCGAACAGGCGGCAGCGTTAATTGAGCGCTGGATGCCGGAAACCGAACGGTATTCCAACGCCTGATCTCAGGCAAATATCGGCAGCATCAGGTACAGCTTGATCACCAGCGCGTTGACGATATCAATGAAGAATGCGCCGACCATCGGGACCACCAGAAACGCCATATGCGATGGCCCGAACCGTTCAGTGATCGCCTGCATGTTGGCGATAGCCGTGGGGGTAGCCCCCAGACCAAACCCGCAGTGACCGGCCGCCAGCACCGCCGCATCATAGTTTTTCCCCATCATGCGCCAGGTCACGAACATGGCATAAAGCGCCATAAACAGTGCCTGCACCGCCAGAATCGCCACCATCGGCAGCGCCAGCGAGGCCAGCTCCCACAGCTTCAGGCTCATCAGCGCCATCGCCAGGAACAGCGACAGGCAGACGTTGCCAAGCACCGATACCGCCCGTTCAAACACGCGGTAGAAGCCCATCAGCGCCAGACCGTTGCTCAGGATCACCCCGATAAACAGCACGCAGACAAACGTCGGCAGTTCAAACGCGGTACCCGCCAGCCATTGCGCAACCACTTTGCCCACGGTCAGGCAGATGGCAATCATCGCGATGGTTTCAATCATCACCAGCGAGGTGATGCTGCGTCCAACGTCCGGTTTTTCAAACGCGGTCGGCACCATTTCATCGTCCGGTCTGCCATTCGGCGTGGTGGAGTGCTTCACCAGATAACGCGCTACCGGGCCGCCAATCAGGCCACCCAGTACCAGGCCAAAGGTCGCGCAGGCCATCGCCACTTCCGTCGCGTTTTCAAAACCGTAGCGTTCGATGAACAGCTTGCTCCACGCCGCGCCGGTACCGTGACCGCCCGAAAGGGTAATCGACCCCGCCAGCAGCCCCATCAGCGGATCCAGCCCCAGCAGCGTTGCCATACCGATGCCAATCGCATTTTGCATCAGCAGCAGCCCCACCACCACAATCAGAAACACGCCGAGCACCTTACCGCCCGAGCGCAGGCTTGCCAGGTTGGCGTTCAGGCCGATGGTGGCAAAGAAAGCCAGCATCAGCGGGTCTTTCAGGGACATATCAAAATCAATTTCCCAGCCCATGCTTTTTTTCAATATCAGCAAGGCCAGCGCCACCAGCAGACCGCCGGCGACGGGTTCAGGGATAGTGTATTTTTTCAGAAAGGAAACGCTGTGGACCAGCTTGCGACCAAGCAGAAGAACCAGCGTTGCGGCAACAAGGGTCGACAACGTATCGAGATGAATCATAAAAGGCTCCTGTTATGCGCGTATTCCATACACACGCGGCGTTATCCTGGGCCGGTTTGCGCTCGTCATGAGCCCCCGGCGCAAAAAGTGTAATTTTTTTTTCCGATAGGTTGTAAAAAACCTGCTCACAGCGGCAGATTTTCTTCCTTTTTTTTGCTGGCAATCGTTTGCTTTTACCAGGTGGTCAGATAAAATGCCCGCTTTTCCACCGTGGGATTGCCGCCGATGTCCGTTAACACCATAGAATCGCCAGATGCGCAACCGATTGCGCAGAAGCAAAATAGCGAACTGATTTACCGCCTTGAAGACCGACCGCCGCTGCCGCAGACGCTTTTTGCCGCCTGCCAGCATCTTCTGGCAATGTTTGTTGCGGTGATCACCCCGGCGCTGCTGATTTGCCAGGCGCTCGGTTTACCGGCGCAGGACACGCAGCACATTATCAGTATGTCTCTGTTCGCCTCCGGCGTGGCCTCCATTATTCAAATTAAAGCCTGGGGCCCGGTGGGGTCTGGGCTACTGTCGATTCAGGGCACCAGCTTTAACTTCGTGGCGCCGCTGATCATGGGCGGTACGGCGCTGAAAACCGGCGGTGCGGATGTTCCGACCATGATGGCGGCGCTGTTCGGCACCCTAATGCTGGCAAGCTGCACGGAGATGGTCATCTCCCGCGTGCTGCACCTGGCTCGCCGTGTAATCACCCCGCTGGTTTCCGGCGTGGTGGTGATGATTATCGGCCTGTCGCTGATTCAGGTGGGCCTCACCTCCATCGGTGGCGGCTACGCGGCAATGAGCGACCACACCTTCGGCGCGCCGAAAAACCTGCTGCTGGCGGGCGTGGTGCTGGCGATCATCATTCTGCTTAACCGTCAGCGTAACCCTTACCTGCGCGTGGCCTCGCTGGTGATCGCCATGGCAGCGGGCTATCTGCTGGCGTGGGCGCTGGGGATGCTGCCGGAGAACACCGCGCCGACCAACAGCGCGCTGATCACCGTCCCAACGCCGCTTTATTACGGCCTGGGCATAGACTGGGGTCTGCTCCTGCCGCTGATGCTGGTCTTTATGATTACTTCTCTGGAGACCATCGGTGATATCACCGCCACCTCCGACGTCTCTGAGCAGCCGGTGTCCGGCCCGCTGTACATGAAGCGTCTGAAAGGCGGCGTGCTGGCGAACGGCCTGAACTCGTTTGTCTCTGCGGTATTCAACACCTTCCCGAACTCCTGCTTCGGCCAGAACAACGGTGTGATCCAGTTGACCGGCGTGGCCAGCCGCTACGTTGGTTTCGTGGTGGCGCTGATGCTGATCGTCCTCGGCCTGTTCCCGGCGGTGAGCGGCTTTGTGCAGCACATTCCTGAGCCGGTGCTGGGCGGCGCAACGCTGGTGATGTTTGGGACTATCGCGGCCTCCGGCGTGCGTATCGTCTCCCGCGAGCCGCTGAACCGTCGCGCGATCATGATTATCGCGCTGTCGCTGGCCGTTGGTCTGGGTGTTTCCCAGCAGCCGCTGATCCTGCAGTTTGCGCCGGACTGGGTTAAAAACCTGCTCTCTTCCGGCATTGCCGCGGGCGGTATCACCGCTATCGTGCTGAACCTCGTTTTCCCGCCTGAGAAGAACTGATCTCCCTCACGGCAGGCAGTCAATGCCTGCCGTGACATCTAATTACACCATTCCCGCCTTGAGCATTGCGCATAAATCGTGCATAACTCCCTTATGTTCGTTTCGCGGGATGGAAGACCATGAAATTTATTGGAAAGCTACTCGTCTATCTTCTGGTAGCCCTGCTTATTGTGCTGCTGGCGCTCTATATTTTGCTCCAGACCCGCTGGGGCGCGGCGCAGGTCAGCAGCTGGATTACGGTGAATACCGACTACGAACTCAGTTTCGACAAGATGAATCACCGCTTTTCATCGCCTTCCCACCTCATTCTGGAAAATGTCACCTTTGGGCGGGACGGTAAACCCGCCACATTAGTTGCCAAAAAAGTCGATATTGGCCTGAGCAGCCGTCAGATCACTGCTCCGCTGCACATGGGCACTATCACCCTGTTCGACGGCACGCTGAATCTCTCGCCTCAAACAGCGCCGCTGCCCTTCCAGGCCGATCGTCTGCAGCTGAACAACATGGCCTTTAATAGCCCGAATACTGAATGGGATCTGAGCGCACAGAAGGTCACGGGCGGCGTCAGCCCATGGCAGCCAGAAGCCGGGAACGTGCTGGGTAAAAACGCGAAGATCCAGATGAGCGCCGGCTCGCTGACCCTGAACGGCGTACCAGCCACCAACGTGCTAATCGACGGCCAGTTGAACGGCAAGGAGGTGGTGCTGAACACCATTGGTGCCGATATGGCCCGTGGCTCGCTCACCGGCTCCGCCCTGCGTAACGCTGACGGAAGCTGGATAATCGACACCATGCGCCTGAACGAGATCCGCCTGCAGAGCGACAAAACGCTGAAAGCATTCTTCGCGCCGCTGGCTACCATCCCCTCCCTGCAAATTGGCCGTCTGGAGGTCACCGATGCCCGCCTGCAAGGCCCGGACTGGGCGGTGACCGATCTCGACTTAAGCCTGCGCAACCTGACTCTCAGCAAAGGCGACTGGCAGAGCCAGGAAGGTCGCCTGTCCATGAACGCCAGCGAGTTTATCTTCGGCTCGCTGCATCTGTTTGACCCGATCCTGAATGCGGAGTTTTCCCCGCAGGGCATAGCGCTGCGTCAGTTCACCTCCCGCTGGGAAGGCGGTATGGTGCGCACGTCCGGCAACTGGCTGCGCGACGGTAAAGCGCTGGTTCTGGACGATGTTGCCATCGCCGGGCTGGAGTACACCCTTCCTGAAAACTGGAAAACGCTGTGGATGGAGCCGCTGCCGGAATGGCTGAACAGCGTCACGCTGCAAAAATTCGGCCTGAGCCGCAACCTGGTGATCGACATCGATCCCGCCTTCCCGTGGCAGATCACCTCCCTGGACGGCTACGGCGCAAACCTGCAGCTGGCGAAAGATCGCCAGTGGGGCGTCTGGGGCGGCAGCGCAACATTAAACGGCGCGGCGGCGACCTTTAACCGCGTGGACGTGCGCCGTCCGTCGCTGGCGCTGAATGCCAACGCCGCCACGGTGAACATTAGCGACCTGAGCGCCTTTACCGAGAAAGGTATTCTGGAAGCCACGGCGACGGTTTCACAGCTCCCGCAGCGGCAGACCACGGTGAGCCTGAACGGGCGCGGCGTACCGCTCAACGTGCTGCAGCAGTGGGGCTGGCCTGCGTTACCGATTACGGGCGACGGCAATATTCAGATGACCGCCAGCGGCAGCGTGCAGGCGAATGCGCCACTGAAGCCAACGGTGAATGGGAAGCTGAGCGCGGTGAATATGGATAAGCAGCAGGTTGAGCAGACGATGACGGGCGGCGTGGTTGCAACGCCTGTGCAATAAACTTTTTGATGTTTGTTCCCTCTCCCTGTGGGAGAGGGTCAGGGTGAGGGCATCAGAGCGCATAATTACCTTAGGCCCGGTAAGCGAAGCGCCACCGGGCATTTTCCACCTCAGAGCTGAACCACCACCTCATCCCCCTCCGCTTTCACCACCACACCCCACTCGCTGCCCGCGTGCGAGCCGCCTTTCACGCCACTCACCTTCTGCACGTTGCGCAAGCACACCGACCAGTTTTGCGCGTCACCCGCGCCGGTAAAGGTCACAATGTCGCCCCGACGTGACGCCTTCAGCGTAAATGCCACAGAACCGTCCGCCGCAGGCACTTCGCTCACCGCCGCTGCGCCATCCTCCAGGTTAAACAGCTGGAAGGCCGTCCCCTCGTTCCACGCGTAGTCCGGCTTCTGGTTATTGTTACCCAGCGCCAGCAGCGTGTTGTCGCGCACGTAGACCGGCAGGCTCATAAAATCGTGCTGCTGCTTATGCCAGCGGCTGCCATGGATTTCGTCGTTGTGCCACAGGTGCGTCCAGCGGCCTTCCGGCAGGTAGAACTGCACGTCCCCCGCCTCGGAGAACACCGGAGCGACCATCAGGGCATCCCCCAGCATGTATTGACGGTCGAGGTAATCGCACGCCGGATCGTCCGGGAACTCCAGCATCATCGCGCGCAGCATCGGCGTGCCGAATTCGCGGGCCAGCGTCGCCTGACGGTACAGGTACGGCATCAGCCGGCACTTCAGCTGCGTGAAGTAGCGCACCACGTCGCAGGACTCGTCATCGTACGCCCACGGCACGCGGTAGGATTTGCTGCCGTGCAGGCGGCTGTGGCTGGAGAACAGCCCGAACGCGCACCAGCGTTTATAGACGTGCGCCGGAGCGGTGTTTTCGAACCCGCCGATATCGTGGCTCCAGAACCCGAAGCCGGACAGGCCAATCGACAGCCCACCGCGCAGGCTTTCCGCCATCGACTCGTAGTTGGCGTAGCAGTCGCCGCCCCAGTGTACCGGGAACTGTTGCGCCCCGACGGACGCCGAGCGGGCAAACAGCACCGCCTCCTCTTCGCCGACGGTCTCTTTCAGCACGTTCCACACCAGTTCGTTATAAATGTAGGCGTAGTGGTTGTGCATCTTCTGCGGATCGGACCCGTCGAACCACTGCACGTCCGTCGGGATACGCTCGCCGAAGTCGGTCTTAAAGCAGTCAACGCCGATATCCACCAGGCCTTTCAGCTTTTCAGCATACCACCGGCACGCGTCCGGATTGGTGAAGTCGTAAATCGCCAGCCCCGGCTGCCATTTGTCCCACTGCCACAGGGAGCCGTCCGGACGCTTGAGCAGATAGCCCTTCTCTTTCAGCTCGCGGAAAATCGGGGATTTCTGGCCGATATACGGGTTGATCCACACGCAGACCTTCAGCCCTTTCTCTTTCAGGCGGCGGATCATCCCTTCCGGATCCGGGAAGGTCACCGGGTCCCACTCGAAGTCGCACCACTGGAAGGCCTTCATCCAGAAGCAGTCGAAGTGGAACACGTGCAGAGGCAGGTCGCGTTCGGCCATGCCGTCGATAAAGCTGTTGACCGTCGCTTCGTCGTAGTTGGTGGTGAACGACGTGGTCAGCCACAGGCCGAACGACCACGCAGGCGGCAGCGCCGGACGCCCGGTGAACTGCGTATAGCGGTTCAGCACCTCTTTTGGCGTCGGGCCGTCGATCACGAAATACTCCAGATATTCCCCTTCCACGCTGAACTGCACTTTAGAGACCTTCTCGGAGCCGACTTCAAACGAGACGTTTTCCGGATGATTCACCAGCACGCCGTAGCCGCGGTTGGTCAGGTAGAACGGGATATTTTTGTAGGACTGCTCGGTGCTGGTGCCGCCGTCGCGGTTCCAGGTTTCGACCGTCTGGCCGTTGCGCACCAGCGCGGTAAAGCGCTCGCCCAGGCCGTAGACTGTTTCCCCCACGCCCAGATCCAGACGCTCGAACACGTAATTACGGTCGGTGTTACTGTCCTGCACGTAGCCGTTGTTTTTCAGCTGGCTGCCGGTAATGCGCTGGCCGTTGCGCAGGAAATCCAGCGCCCAGAACTCGCCTTTGGTGACGCGCACGCTGACGCTGCCGCTTTTCAGCTCGGCAAATTCGGCGTTGTTTTCAATCTCGACCTTCACGTCTTTCAGAACGTTCAGCGGATAGTGCGGGCCGTTGTTCAGCGCACCCTGGAAGTGCTCGATGCGCACCCCGACAATCCCTTCCTGCGGGGAAAACAGACGCACCGTGAACATCAACGTGTCGAGCTGCCAGGTGCGCTCACGCACGTCGCGCGGCGCAACATACACCACCAGGTCATTGCCCTGCTGCTCCACGTCGAACACCTGAACCGGACAGGTCACGTTCAGGCCCGGTTGAATAAGCCAGTTTCCATCACTGATTTTCATGCTTTCGTCCTCTTAGTTCTGCAATTCTTTACTGACCGGCAGGTTTTCAAAATCCTGCTGATTGCGGCGTGCGCCCTGCGCCAGCTCGCCCAGGATTTTGGTCAGGAAGGGGGTTTTCAGCGTGTAGTAGCGTTTGGCGATAATGGCGCTCAGCACGTAGCAGATCGCCGGCGCCAGCGTAAACAGGCCGATAATGATGCTGATGGTCGCGCTGTTCTGGGTTTTGGCCGCCGCGTCGTAGCCGCCGCCTGCCAGCATCCAGCCGATCATCGCCCCGCCCAGCGCCAGGCCGAGCTTCAGCACGAACAGCGTGCCCGCAAAGCTGATGCCGGTCAGGCGTTTGCCGTTGGTCCATTCGCCGTAGTCGACGGTATCGGACATCATTACCCACTGGATTGGCGTCACCAGCTGGTGCAGCACGCCGATAACGAAGATAAAGACGAACATCAGCACGGTGGCGTGCATCGGGACGAAGAACATCGCCACGCTGACCACCGCCAGCGCGGCGTTGGTCCACCAGAAGATGCTGACCTTGCACTTCCAGTCGGTGAGCGGTTTCGCCAGCGCGGAGCCGATCAGATTGCCGACGCAGTAGGTGGTGAGGAATGCGACGAACACCTCCGGCGATCCCATGATCCAGGTGCAGTAGTACATCATCGCGCCGCCGCGCACGCAGACGGCGAGGATATTGAGGATGGTCAGCACGCCGACAATGCGCCACTGGTCGTTTTGCCAGATATCGCGCAGGTCTTCCCGCATGGAGGTGGTGCTCGGGGGCACCTGGATGCGCTCTTTGGTGGTGAAGAAGCAGAACGCCAGCATCAGGAACGCGACCACCGACAGCACGGCGATCCCGCCCTGGAAGCCGAACGCCTTATCGTCGCCGCCAATCAACTTCACCAGCGGCATCATCAGCACCGTGGAGAGCATGCCACCCGCCGTCGCCAGCACGAAGCGCCAGGACTGAAGGGAGATACGCTGCGTCGGGTCGCTGGTGATTACCCCGCCCAGCGCGCAGTACGGGATGTTGACCACGGTATAGAGCAGGGTCAGCAGGGTGTAAGTCACGGCGGCATAAACCATTTTGCCGTTGAGACTGAGGTCCGGCGTGGTGTAGGCCAGCACGCAGACGATGCCGAACGGGATGGCGCCGAACAAAATCCACGGACGGAATTTGCCCCAGCGGCTGCGGGTGCGGTCGGCGATCAGCCCCATAAACGGGTCGGAGATCGCATCCAGCGCGCGCGCCAGCAGGAACATGGTGCCGACAAACCCGGCGGGAATACCGAAAATATCGGTGTAGAAAAACATCATGTACAACATGACGTTATCAAAAATGATGTGGCTGGCGGCGTCTCCCATGCCGTAGCCAATCTTCTCTTTTACTGACAATACTTCGCTCATCTTTTTTATCCTTCACGCTGTAGGGGGCGCTGAGACCGGTTGCATTGGTTTTAAACCATTGTTTCAACGGCGGGTATTGCGTTTTCTGGTTAGCAGATTACGTTTCTTGTTTTTTGTGATCGCGATAAATGTTGGAGAGCACAAAAGGCTAACCTGAGGATTTTCTTAGGAATTAGCTGAAACAGGGGGGTACAGGTCAAAAGAGAGGTGAAAAAAGTGGTGTGGGGTATGTGGTAAATGCCTGAAAGTAGCTATAATGCGCCCCGCCTCCATGTAGCAATGCAGGCGCGGAAGATCGTCATCTCCGGTGAGGTGGCTGGACTTCAAATCCAGTTGGGGGCGCCAGCGTTCCCGGGCAGGTTCGACTCCTGTGATCTTCCGCCAAAATTATTATAACTACGTTTTAAACTATCCATTCTTAAAGCATATAATATTTCTATAACTATCACTCGGGAAGCGTTATATGAACATATTATTTGGCATGGAATCAAAAGATATAATTATGACAGCAGCAGTTATAGTAGGTCCTGTTCTTGCTGTTCAAATACAAAAAACATTAGAGCAATTTAGAGAAAGAAAACAAAGCCGCTTTTCTATTTTCAGAACACTAATGTCTACTAGAGCTCAAAGATTACATAGAGAACATGTTCAAGCTTTGAATATGATCGATATAGAGTTTTATGGTAGAAAAATACCAATAATTAAAGTCAGATATCAAACCAAGAAAGAACAAACGGTTACTCATGCTTGGAAAAGTTATAACAGTCATCTAAATAAAATACAAGACTACCCTGACATTAACATTTGGATATCTAAATCCGATGATCTCTTTACAGACTTACTGTACGCTCTTTCTCAAGCAATGAATTACGATTTTGATAAAGTACAATTGCAAAGAGACTGTTATAGGCCAATTGCTCATGGCGATTTAGAAACAACACAAGCAAATATTTTAAAGGGTTTAGAAAGAGTTTTCTCTGGCGATACAGCCTTACCGATGTTCATAACTAATGCACCCTTGAATAGGGCCAATCAGGATGATGAGGTCGTTTCTGAAAATACAACTGATTTCAATAAAGAATCACACTGATATGTTCATGCTTTCGGTGAAATACATTTAGCTCGTAACTCCTCTCTCGCCTGTTCTTTCAACCAACTGGCGAGACTCACCCCTTCCGCAGCCGCCACTGCATCCAACTGCTCCTTCAATGCCGGATCAATATGCATCTTTAAATGCGGAGACTGCCCCCGTCTTTCGTTTTTTTTCGCGCGACATGATTAAAATGAGGCCACCTATCCACTCCGACACATATAGGAGGCAACTTTAACCTCCTCTTCTAACAACGCCTCGATGTGAGGGAACACAACCGGAGCGTCTAACCTCAGGAGCTATTAAGGGTTGATTAGATTCTCATTCTCCCCAGACACTGACCAATCCGGAACCGAGCTTTCGCTAATTATGGGATACCGTCCGAATGTTTTCGAAAAATCCACGCCGAAAATCATCCTTTCCGGCAAGTGGCTGCGCGCGGCGGGGTTTGATACCGGACAGCAGGTTACGGTAAAGGTCATGAAAGGGTGCATCGTTCTGGTGGCGTATAACGAGCAGGAGCAGCGGTTGCAGGACGATTATAAACGGACGAAGGCAAAGCTGATTGAGATAGAGGACGCGCTTGCGGCGATCCAAACTCAGCATCATGGAAAGCGCCTCGCAAAATCAAATACAAACCACCTGGCTTAGCGGCTGTTTCTGGCATACTACGAGCTTACCGGCATCAACCTTATGACTCGGAGGCAGCATGACATATGAAGAATTAATGAATTCACCAGCCGGTGAGTTCGTCATGTTTGCCAGCAAGGATGGAAAAGTTCGCATTGAATGCCGCTTCGAAAGCGATACGTTGTGGCTCTCACAGGCCACGATCTGTGAGTTATACGGCAAAGCCAAAGCTACGATCAGCGGGCATATCAAGAATATTTTTGATGAGGGTGAGCTGGTCGAAAATTCAGTTGTTCGGTTTTACCGAACAACTGCCAGCGATGGTAAAGTATATAACGTTCAATACTTTAGCCTGCCCGTCATTCTTGCCATCGGCTATCGCGTCCGCTCCGCACGAGGTACACAGTTCCGCCAGTGGGCCACCCAAACGCTGCAGGAATATCTGGTTAAAGGCTTCGTTATGGACGACGAGCGTCTGAAAAACCCGCCTGTGGGTTCATCCGCCGTGCCTGACTATTTCGATGAAATGCTGGAACGCATTCGCGACATACGGGCCAGTGAACGCCGGGTCTATCTTCGCGTGAGGGAGATTTTTGCGCTAGCCGCTGACTATCAGCCATCACTCAAAGAAACCACGCAATTCTTCCAGACAATCCAAAATAAACTGCATTTTGCCTGCACGGGTCTTACCGCTGCTGAGTTGATTCACCAACGTGCGGACGCCACTCAACCGCATATGGGGTTGACCAGTTATAAGGGCGAAGAAGTCCGTAAAAGCGATGTCACCACGGCAAAAAATTATCTGTCTCAGGATGAGGTCAGCGAGCTTAATCGCGTCGTTAATATGTGGCTCGATTTTGCCGAAGATCAGGCCAAACGTCGCAAGCAGGTATTTTTACGAGACTGGCAAACCAAACTCGATCAGTTCCTGAAATTTAATGACCGGGACGTTTTAGAAGGAGCTGGCAAAATCAGTAAGAAAGCAGCTGATGAGAAGGCGTGCTCAGAATACATTGAGTTTGAAAAAAAGCAGCGCCTGCTGAAAGAAGCCGAAGGTGAGAAAGATATCGTCGGCTTATTAAAATGGGATAAACAGGCTAAGCGCTAATCCCGGTATCTCTGCTCAGCTTCATATGCAACAACGGAAACGGATTCCCCTGCCCGTCCAGTTCCGAGCGTCCGACCTGCTCAAACCCCATATGGCGATAAAACGCGACGCCCTGCGGGTTCTGTTCATTCACATCCACTTCGTTTACGCCAAACTCGGCGATGGCGTGTTTTAGCAGCAATTTCCCGACGCCCTTCCCTCGGCTCGCGTCATCCACAAAAAGCATTTCAATGCGGTTTTCATCCACGCCCAAAAAGCCGTGAATAACGCCTGCGTCATCGCGAGCTATCACGACCTTGAGGTTAGGCAGATAGGCGTTAAGCAATAACGGGCGCAGCGCCGCAATATCGCTTTCTTGTAAAAAGTGATGGGTGGCGCGAACGGAAGATTCCCAGATCGCGACCAGACGTTCAAAGTGTTTGGGGAGTGCGGTTTCTATTTTCATGGGGGGATCATGATTAGAAAACCGAACTATTTCAACCCACTCTTTGAGATCTGTTCCCCATCACCCCATTCCTCGGTACCACCACGGTGACGTTTTCCATCGGCACGCCTGCCGCAATGAGAATATCCTGTAGCTGCTGTAACGCTCCCCACCGGGATGGCAGCTCCGCTCGCCCGTTCATGCCGTCTTTCTCCGTTGGGCTTTTAACGGAAGTCTATCCAGGCGAGCCAATAATGCCCCTGGAAGAAAGCACGATTTTTACTGCTTCACCCATACCAGCTGATCAACCCGGAAGCCCAGACTGCGCGCGGTGTTCAGGTAATCCTGCTTTACCGCATCCGGGATGGTCGGCGTGCGTGACAGGATCCACAGATAGTCGCGGTTCGGGCCGCTCACCAGCGCGTACTGGTACTTATCGTCCAGCCTGATCACGTTATACCCGCCGTAGAACGGGCCGAAGAACGATACCTTCAGCGCGGCGGTGGTCGGCTCGCCGGTAAAGTAGGCTTTGCCCTCGCTCTCGTTCCACTTGTTCTTCACCGGATCAAAACCCCGGTTAAGCACGCTGATGCCGCCGTCGCTGCGCTCGCCGTAGGTCGCCGTCACCTGTTCCAGACCACGTTCAAAGCGGTTTTCCAGACGGGCGACTTCGTACCATTTGCCGAGGTAGCGGCTGGCTTCAAAGTTGGTAATAGGCTGCACGCCTTTCGGCGGCGTGGGGGATTTACAGGCGACCAGCGTCAGGGCA
Source organism: Enterobacter cloacae complex sp. P12RS (assembly GCF_014895875.1). Classification (NCBI taxonomy): domain Bacteria; kingdom Pseudomonadati; phylum Pseudomonadota; class Gammaproteobacteria; order Enterobacterales; family Enterobacteriaceae; genus Enterobacter; species Enterobacter cloacae complex sp. P12RS. Next base: position 21,100 of record NZ_JADBQO010000014.1, on the reverse strand, counting down.
ATCGCAACACCGGTCACAACAGGCCATAGCTTCATGAGAATTCCTTTCATTTGCACGGTTGGAAGTTAAGTGTAGTGCACCGTTTCGGCGCTTCATCCCGTTCGGGAAAATTCGTAGTATATTGAGAGTATTCCTCCACCCTGGACACGGACATGGCTTACTCCATCGGCGAATTCGCCAGACTCAGCGGCATCACCGCCACCACCCTGCGGGCGTGGCAGCGTCGCTACGGTTTACTCAAGCCACAGCGCACGGAAGGCGGCCACCGCCAGTACAGCGATGAGGACGTCCAGCAGGCGCTCAAAATCCTCGACTGGGTAAAAAAAGGCGTCCCGATCGGCCAGGTCAAACCGCTGCTGGAACGCCCGGCGCCGGGGCGGACCAACAATTGGCAAACGCTGCAGCAGAGCATGCTGCAACGCCTGCAGGACGGCAAAGTCGAGTCCCTGCGCCAGATGATTTACGACGCCGGACGCGAGTACCCAAGGCCGGAACTGGTCGCGAACGTACTGCGTCCGCTGCGCAGCCAGGTCTCGGCTAACGTCGCCGCCGCCATGACCCTGCGCGCAATCCTCGACGGCATCATCATCGCCTACACCTCGTTTTGCCTCGAAGGCGATAAAAAAGCGCCGGGCGACAATATTCTGCTCAGCGGCTGGCACCTGAACGACCCGTGCGAGATCTGGCTCGAAGCCCTAACGCGCACCGGGCAGGGCCATCGCATCGACATTCTGCCAGTTCCGCCAGACGCGCTGGCACCGGAGATTTTCCCGGAGCGGAAATGGCTGCTGGTCACCAGCGGCAAGCTCACCGCCGGGCGGAAAAAGCAGGTGGAGCAGTGGCAGCAGCAGGTATCGCTTGAAGTAATTATCCTCTGATAATTTTCTCCTGCGGGAATCTTCACGAAAAGTTGAATATTTTCCCACGCCGCAGATGCTAACGTTTTCCTGTGACGAATAACTCAACAGGAAAACACCATGAAAAAAACTGCCCCTCTGCTGATCCTGGCCTCGATGGCCTTTGCCCCTGCCGCCTTTAGCGCCCCTGCCGGCACGCTAAGCGTCCACATTCTTGACCAGCAAACCGGAATGCCGCCATCAGACGTTACCGTTACGCTGGAGAAGCAGCAGCAGGACAAATGGACTCAGGTTGCCAGCGGCAAAACCGACCACGATGGCCGTATCAAATCGCTCTATCCGCAGGATCAGGACATGCAGCCTGGCGTGTACAAAGTAACCTTTAAAACCGCAGAGTATTTCCACGGCAAAAAGCTGGATACCTTCTTCCCGGAGATCCCGGTGCTGTTTACCGTGACCCGCACCAACGAGAAGCTGCACATCCCACTTCTGCTTAGCCAGTACGGCTACTCGACCTACAAGGGCAGTTAAGACGCATTGATTTTAAAGGATTATAAAAAATAGTTCCGCGAATACTTGGACAAATTAGTCATGTTGTGTAAGTTTTAGTTATATGAACGGGAGGACTACACCATGACAACGAAACCTGTGCTCGGTATTAGCGGATGTTTGACCGGATCCGCCGTTCGCTTTGACGGCGGACACAAGCGTATGGGTTTCGTCATGGATGAGCTGGCCCAGTGGGTGAATTTCAGGCCCGTCTGCCCGGAGATGGCCATCGGCCTGCCGACGCCCCGCCCGGCGCTGCGTCTGATCGTCACGACAGACGGTGAAACGCAGATGCGCTTCAGCCACGCGCCTCACGAAGACGTTACGCAGAAAATGGCCGACTTTGCGGCAGATTATTTGCCGAAAATCGGCGATCTCGCAGGCTTTGTTGTCTGTGCAAAATCCCCAAGCTGCGGCATGGAACGCGTGCGGCTGTACGATGAAAACGGCAACCGGGGCCGCAAGGAGGGGGTCGGGCTGTTCACCGCCGCCCTCCTTGAAACCTTGCCGTGGCTGCCCGTTGAAGAAGACGGACGCCTGCACGACCCGGTGCTGCGGGAAAACTTCGTCGAGCGCGTTTTTGCGCTGCACGAACTCAACACGCTGCGTAAAAATGGCCTGACGCGCCGCGCGCTGCTGGACTTCCACAGCCGCTACAAGCTTCAGCTGCTGGCGCACCATCAGGCGGGTTACCGCGAAATCGGCCCGTTCGTTGCCTCGCTGCACGAGTGGGAAGACCTGGACGCCTTCTTCGTGGCGTACCGGGAAAAGCTGATGACCATCCTGAAAAAACCTGCTTCACGGAAGAATCACACCAACGTGCTTATGCATATTCAGGGCTATTTTCGTAACCAGCTCAACACCCGCCAGCGCGGCGAGCTGCGCGACGTGATCCTGCATTATCGCAACGGACAGTTGCCTATCCTCGCCCCGATCACGCTGCTGAAGCACTACCTGGCCGAATACCCCGACCGGTATCTGATGACGCAAAACTACTTTGATCCCTATCCTGATGATTTGGGTCTGCGTCTGGCAGTCAAGTGATGAAAAAAATGCGAAGGCCCCATTGACCCATAGAGGCCCAAAGCAGTACCCCGTTTAGACGACATCCTCACTGTCGTCTCTTTTTTGCATTTCATCTTAAAGACTGTGATTATATACAGGCTTATTCTGCAAAAGGGGCCTGCCTGTGATCAACACCCTGCACATACAAAACTACCGTTCCATCCGCGAGATGTCGCTGGAGCTGGAGCAGCTCAATATCATCTTCGGGCCGAACGGTACCGGGAAATCCAATATTTACAAGGCGATACACCTGATGCACAGCGCCGCGCAAGGGCAGTTTTCCCATGCGCTGGCGAACGAGGGCGGCATTCTGAAGGTGTTCTGGGCAGGCAAAACCCGCAGCGACCAGCTGCGGCGGATGAATCTGGCCGTGGAAACAGAGACCTACGAATACGAGCTGCAGGTCGGGTTTGTGGAGAAGCTGCCGTATCCCTCACAGTTTCAGCTCGACCCGGTGATCAAAGAGGAGTCCATCTGGCTGAGCGGCCAGCACCGTCGTCCTTCGTCACAGCTGATGAAGCGCAGGAATCAGGCCGTGTTTCTGAACAACGTGCATCATGAAAAAGTGACCCACAGCGGCACGCTGTACGAGAACGAATCGGTATTCGGACAGCTCGGCGAACCGCACCTTTACCCGGAAGTGTCGCAGATGCGCGAGTCCCTTCGTAACTGGCGCTTTTATCATGAGTTTTCTGTATCAATCGGCTCGGCGATGCGCGCCCCGCAGGTCGGTTTCCGCTCCCCGGTGCTGGCCAGCGACGGCGCCAACCTGGCGGCGGCGTTTCAGACTATCGTGGAGATTGGCGACGAGCTGCTGCTGATGCGCATCCTCGACCAGGCCTTCCCCGGCTGCGTGTTTTACAGCGACAACAGCGGTGGGCGTTTTCGCATGATGATGCAGCGCGAGGGGCTGAGCAGGCCGCTGGAACCGGCGGAGTTCTCCGACGGCACCCTGCGCTTTCTGTGCCTGGCGGTGGCGCTGTTAAGCCCGCGCCCGCCGGCGTTTATCGCGTTAAACGAACCGGAAAACAGCCTGCACCCGCAGATGCTGCCCGCCCTGGCGAGCTTAATCGCCGAGGCCAGCCGCTACTCGCAGATCTGGCTCACCAGCCACTCGCCGGAGCTGGCGACGTTGATTGAGAAGCACAGATCGTTTTCGCTGTATCAGCTGTCGATGGCGGAGGGGGAGACGAGGGTGGAGAGACTGGGGTAGTCTCCAGGAGTACGGAGACTGTTTTTCCGCATCTCGCTTCAACGAATCATGCCAATAAAGAACCCCAGATATCCGGCCCGGCTTAACCATAAAAAAGGGCTGATGAGGCCGGACCGCCGAAGATTAATCAACTCTCTCATGGGAGCCAGGCCATCATTTTTGATAACGACATTTTTTGCACAATAGCGACAATGCATAATCAGAAATAAAATCCCGGCGATCGCAAAACCAAAATAACTTTCGCGACTCCCCCAAAAATGAGTGCTTAATTTTAAATAAGTTAATCCCCAGATACTGACTAGAAAGAAGATAAATGAACATGCCGCGATGTTCATGTCTCGCTTACTACCCAGACCAAAAAATAGCGCGTCAAAGAAAAACATAGGGGTAAACGGTGACTGGACGCTTCTTCCCGTCACTTTACTAAAACGAAAAAACACGACCGTTCCAACGAAAAATGCGAACAGCGCAATTCCTAAGAGCAGATAAATCATTTAATTAATCCTTTTTGAAGGGCCAGGATACGAGTTCGGTACTGCCAGCGCCGTCGATCTCCGGCAGGTTGTTGTGATTTTCACTTTGTCGGGTACTAGCATCAATACCTCCGCCAATTCTGAAAGCACCATCAACGCCATCTTTACCTACAGATCCTTCAATTGAAAAAATACCAGCGGATATGGAACCGGAATAATCATAAGCCGGATTGAAATCCTTAATTGGATAAGGCCCGAAAGTTAATCCAGCCGACGCATCCGCGCGCCAGCCAAACACCTTTGTTATCCCGCCATTAATTGCGAATTTATCTTCTGAAAGGACCCCTCCAGATAGCCCCCGCCGACATAACCAACAGCCACCTGACCTTTTACATCACCATGGATTTTTGCCGTATCCCCTACTGATGGACCAATATGAGAGTCTTTAATAGCCTTGTTAATTTTGTCGGGAGATACACCTTTACCGCCGAGATCGAAAGCCAGTGAAGCATCCTGTTGTGTTGCTGGAGGCACTAATCCACCCCAGTTTGAGGTAGCATTATTCTCTGCCGCGTTCTTCCCACCTTGCGCCCCAGCAGCTGCCGAAGCCGTACTCCCTCCCGCCAATCCACCCGCCATCCCCGCCGATACTGAAGCCAGCGTAATGACCGTCTGCATTTGATCTTCGCTCAGTTTCGACAGGTCTTTCACTTCCGGATAGAGCACGCTGGCTATAGCATGCGCAGCCAGCTCCCCTGACGCGGCCCCCGCAGCTCCCGCAGCACCAGCGAGTCCAGACTATGCGGTTCGGTGATGTGCTGCTGCAGGTAGTCGATCAGGCAGTTAATACGTGCGTCACGGGTATCTTTCGGAACCGGCTGGGCGATGAACTGCGCCTGCCCGCCCTCGCGATGGGGCGGGACAATCATCCGACGGGCAATCTGGTTGGCGACGACGCTGCCAAAACGCTGGCGAATGATGTACAGGCAGCAGTCCAGCGCAGCCGCGGTACCGGCAGAGGTGATGATATTGCCGTCATTCACGTAGAGGGCATTGATATCCAGCTGGACGTTCGGAAAGAGCGACTGGAAGTGATGTTCAAACTCCCAGTGGGTGGCGGCCCGTTTACCGTCGAGGATCCCCGCCCAGGCCAGCACAAACGATCCCAGACACAGGCCGACAATTTCCGCGCCGTTGTCTCTCGCCAACACCAGGCTGTCGAGCAGCGCCTGAGGCGGCCGTTCAAGGACGTGCTGCCAGTAGGGAACGACAACAATGTCGGCCTGCCCGATGGCGGTGTAATCCTGCGTAGCGTTGAGGGCAAACCCGTCTTTTGAGGTAAGAAACCCCGGCGTTTCGGCGCAGATCGTCACGTTAAAGCGCTTTTCGCCGGAGACCGAATCACCAAACAGGATGCAGGGAACGGAGTAGTGGAACGGGCTGAACCCGTCTACCGCGACAATCGCGACGTTGATTAGCGACATCTGTCTCTCCTTTCCCGTTAACGCACTCAGAATATAACGGTTTCGCCATCCTGGGGAATGCTCACCACATCGCTCACCTGGTTGGCTTCGACGTACTCACGCAGCGCGCTGCGGGTCAACAGGCAGTGGTTAATCGCCTCCATGTGGCTCGCGACGATTTTAGCCTGCGGCAGCAGGAAATGGACGTTAAGCACATCTTCCTGTCCCATAATAATGGGCCCAAAGCCGATGACGTGAGCATAACCGACGTTCAGTACCACCACATCTGGCTGGTGTTTTTGCAGATCGGCTGCCACCTCTTCGCGCCAGATGGTATCCCCGGCAAGATAGAGCGTCTTCTCATCAGGATGACGCAGCACCACGCCACAGGCCTCGCCCAACCGCTCCGCCAGTTCTGGCACGGCGTAAGCGCGGTCGGTCCCGTGCTGGCCGCCGTACGTTTTCGCAATCCGAACCTCCCCGAAGGTGGTCTCGTCGGTCATGATCGTCAGGTTGGTAAATCCCTGGCTGCGCAGCAGCGCGGCGTCACGATCGTTTTGCACGTAGATCGGTTTGTCTTTGGCGATCAGCTCTGCCGCGGTGCGATCCCAGTGATCGTCATGGGTATGGGTGACGATCACCGCGTCAGCGTCCAGCAGCGTATTGACGTCGACGGGAAGTTCGACCGTCGGGTTACGGCGTTCGGCATGCGCCGTACCGGGAAAGCCCGGATAAGCGCCTTTCGGGGCCAGCATCGGGTCGATTAAAAGGCGTTTTCCGGCGTAGGTAATCAGCAGGGTGGCATTGCGAATTTGGGTAATGTTCATGGGCTATCCTCCGGTTGGTATGATAAGGAGGATAGCCAGCCGTCACAATTGGTGCTGTGGGCTAAAGGGCGATTACCGATGGAATCGGGCCATTTTCATCACCGCGTTTTCTGCCGGCACCTTTACCAGCCTGGCACCGCCCCGCCGTTAAAGATCGTCTCTGCCGCTTTCGCCACTTCCGGTGACTGATACGACTGGATAAACGCCTTCACGTTCTCCGCGTCTTTGTTGTCTTCGCGCGTCACCACGATGTTCACGTACGGCGAGTTTTTATCTTCAATAAAGACGCTGTCATGCACCGGCGATAGCCCGGTTTGCTGAATATAGGTAGTGCTGATGATGGCGACATCAACTTTCGGGTCGTCCAGCACGCGCGGCAGCTGTGCCCCTTCCAGTTCCATGATTTTCAGCTGCTTAGGGTTGGCGGTAATATCCAGCGCCGTCGGCAGCAGCCCGGTGTCCGGCTTCAGGGTGATGAGCTTCTCTTTTTGCAGCAGCAGCAGCGCGCGGCCAAGGTTGGTCGGATCGTTTGGAATGGCGATAGTCGCCCCGTCCTTCAGGTCAGAGACGGATTTGATTTTGCGGGAATAGCCGGCCATCGGGAAAACAAAGGTGTTCGCCACGGCGACCAGCTTGTAGCCATGCGCCTTGTTATCTTCTGCAAGGAACGGGCGATGCTGGAAGACGTTGGCATCCAGCTCTCCCTGGTTAGTGGCATCGTTGGGCAATAGCGAGCCGCTGAAGCCGACCAGCTCCACGTCCAGGCCATATTTTTCTTTTGCCACCTTTTTGGCGACTTCCGCCACGTCCTGTTCAGCGCCGTTGATGACGCCCACTTTTATGTGTTTGGCATCGCTGCCACTTTGATCGCACCCTGCCAGCAGCAGGCCAGCGAAAACCAGAGCACCCAATCGACGTTTCACGAGAAAGTTCCTTTTGCTGAATGTTGTAGTGACTATATCGACAACGAGGCGGTGAAATAAAAAACGAAAAAGAATCAATAAGAAGGATAAGTTATATGCGGGTATGGCCGGGTGACGCTGCGCTTACCCGGCCTACGGATTCAGAGCTTAAAGGACTTTCGCCAGGTAATGTCGCTGCATGCCCGGGTACGGATAATCCTGCAAAGACATCTGCAGCTGGTACCCCTGTTTTTCATAGAACGGACGCGCCTGGAAGCTGACGGTATCCACCAGCGCGTGCTTGCAGCCTTTGCGTCTGGCTTCCTCTTCCGCCGTTTTGATAAGCTGGCTGCCCACGCCAGATCCGCGCACGGCATCGCTCACCCAGAGAAAGTCGATATTCAGCCAGTCGCCTTTACGCACCCCAATGAGCCCGCCGAGCATGACGCCTTTATCGTCTCGTACATAAACGCCAATGTCGCCGCTAAAGTTTGTCAGATCGATAAACTGTCCGTTATAGGCTCTTAACCCCACAAATAGCTCTTCTTTTTCTGCGGGTGTTACATTATCTGTTATGCTCAGGTGCATATTCCTCTCCTTATTTTCCGCGCAATTTGAATATCTCACAGCTTAACCTTCATAAAAACTCCTAATTTCCTCCTTTTTTTTAATACAGAAACATTCACTCAATAACTAAATAAAAAAAGCCTTTCCAATACGCATCCAAAACGTATACTGAGAACGATCATTCTCACTTTTGCACGGTAGACGACGATGAGCACAAAGCTGGAAGAACGACAAAAACAACGTCAGGACGAAATCATCACCGCCGCGCGTCGCTGCTTTCGCGCCAGCGGATTTCACGCCGCCAGCATGTCGCAAATTGCCAGTGAGGCGAAGCTTAGCGTCGGGCAAATTTACCGTTATTTCAGTAACAAAGACGCGATTATTGAAGAGATGATCCGCCGCATTATCGACTCACGCATCGAAGGGATGCAGGACAAAACGGTGGTGGAAGGGATGCCACAGGCGCTCGCCTGGCGTCAGACGCTCAACGAAGACGACGATGCGTTGATGCTCGAAATGTCTGCCGAGGCGACCCGTAACCCGCAGGTGGCGGCCATGCTGATCGCAGCCGATGCCCGGATGTTTACCAACGCCTGTGCGCACCTGAAAAAACAATTTCCCCATCTGAGCGATGAACATATTCGCTGCTGCGTGGAAATTACCGCGGTGATGATCGAAGGCACGATTTACCGTCGACTCGCGCCTTTAAAAGTACCGTCAGAACAATTAGAGCCTATCTATCAGAATATTTTAAATATGCTTTTCTCTGCGAAGTAATCGCATGTGAATAATTAGCGGGAATAAGTAATTTCCCAACTTAACATTTCCGGCCTTGCCGGAGATGCGGTATCGCTGTGCCTTTAAATAGCCCTCCTCCCTGTTGAGCCTTTAACAGGGCAGGCATCGTTCACCCTGGAAAAAGATTATGAAAACCATAACAACCTCCATCGCGGCATTACTCCTCCTGACCGGGTGCGATAATGCGCAAACATCTGCTCCCCAGCATCCTCTTCCGGATGTGGGGATTGTCACCCTCATGAGCCAGCCGGTCTCCGTCGTCAGCGAACTCACGGGCCGCACCACCGCCGCCATGAGCGCCGAAGTGCGCCCGCAGGTGGGCGGCATTATTCAGAAGAGGTTGTTTACCGAAGGCGATACCGTGAAGGCCGGACAGGCGCTGTATCAAATTGACCCTTCCAGCTACCGCGCGGCGTTTGATGAAGCCGCCGCGGCGCTGAAACAGGCCCAGGCGCTGGTGCAGGCCGACTGCCAGAAAGCCCAGCGCTATGCGCAACTGGTGAAAGACGACGGCGTGTCGCGTCAGGACGCAGAAGACGCGAAGTCCACCTGCGCGCAGGACAAGGCCAGCGTTGAATCAAAGAAGGCCGCGCAGGAGAGCGCGCGCATTAACCTCAACTGGACCACCGTCACCGCGCCGATTGCCGGACGCATCGGCATCTCCTCCGTCACCCCCGGCGCGCTGGTCACCGCCCAGCAGGATACCGCGCTCGCCACCATTCGCGGGCTGGACAGCATGTACGTCGACTTAACCCGTTCCAGCGCCGATCTGCTGCGTTTACGCAAGCAAACCCTTGCCACCAATAGCGATACGCTAAGCGTGTCGTTAATCCTCGAAGACGGCAGCACCTACAGCGAGAAAGGCCGCCTGGCGTTAACCGAAGTGGCGGTGGATGAATCAACCGGCTCGGTCACGCTGCGCGCCGTCTTCCCGAACCCGCAGCATCAGCTCCTGCCGGGCATGTTTGTCCGCGCCAGGGTGGATGAAGGCGTCATGAGCGACGCGATCCTCGCGCCGCAGCAGGGCATCACCCGTGACGCCAAAGGCACCGCCACCGCTCTGGTGGTCAATGCCAGCAACAAGGTCGAGCAGCGTCAGTTGGAAACGGGTGACACCTACGGCGACAAATGGCTGGTGCTGAGCGGGCTGAAGGCGGGCGACAGGCTGATTGTGGAAGGTACTGACAAAGTCACCGCCGGGCAGGAAGTGAAGGCCGAAGAGATGAAAGCCAACGGAGGAAACGCCTGATGTTTTCCCGTTTCTTCGTGCGTCGCCCGGTCTTTGCCTGGGTTATCGCTATTCTTATCATGCTCGCCGGGATGCTGGCCATCCGCACGCTGCCGGTCGCGCAGTACCCGGACGTTGCGCCGCCGTCGATCAAAATCTCCGCCACCTATACCGGTGCCTCCGCGCAGACGCTGGAAAACAGCGTAACGCAGGTGATCGAGCAGCAACTGACCGGGCTGGATAACCTGCTCTACTTCACCTCCACCAGCAGCTCGGACGGATCGGTGAGCATTACCGTCACCTTCGAGCAGGGCACTGACCCGGACACCGCTCAGGTGCAGGTGCAGAACAAAGTCCAGCAGGCGGAATCTCGCCTGCCCACCGAGGTGCAGCAGTCCGGGATCACCGTCGAAAAATCCCAGAGCAACTTCCTGCTGATCATGGGCGTGTACGATAAAACCGACACCGCCAGCAGCTCGGATATTGCCGACTGGCTGGTGAGTAATATGCAGGATCCGCTGGCGCGCGTGGAAGGCGTCGGGAGCCTGCAGGTGTTCGGGGCGGAATACGCGATGCGCATCTGGCTCGACCCGGCGAAGCTGGCGTCCTACTCGCTGATGCCGTCCGACGTGCAGAGCGCGATTGAAGCGCAGAACGTGCAGGTCTCCGCCGGTAAAATCGGCGCGCTACCCTCGTCGAACGCCCAGCAGCTGACCGCCACCGTCCGCGCCCAGTCGCGCCTGCAGACGGTGGATCAGTTTAAAAACATCATTGTGAAGAGCCAATCCAACGGCGCGGTGGTGCGCATCAGCGATGTCGCCCGCGTGGAGATGGGCAGCGAAGATTATACCGCCACCGCGAAGCTCAACGGCCACCCGGCGGCGGGTATGGCAGTCATGCTCTCACCGGGTGCGAACGCGCTCAACACTGCGACGGCGGTGAAAGACAAGATTGCCGAGTTCAAAAAGTCGATGCCGGAAGGCTACGACGTGGCCTACCCGAAGGACAGCACCGAGTTCATCAAGATCTCCGTTGAGGACGTGATTCAGACCCTGTTCGAAGCCATTGTCCTCGTGGTGGTGGTGATGTACCTGTTCCTGCAAAACATCCGCGCGACGCTGATCCCCGCGTTGGCGGTACCTGTCGTTCTGCTGGGTACCTTCGGCGTGCTGGCGCTGTTCGGCTACTCCATCAATACCCTGACGCTGTTTGCGATGGTGCTGGCGATTGGGCTTTTGGTGGATGACGCCATCGTGGTGGTGGAAAACGTCGAGCGTATTATGCGCGACGAGGGGCTGCCCGCCCGGGAAGCCACCGAGAAATCGATGGGCGAAATCTCCGGCGCGCTGGTCGCCATTGCGCTGGTGCTCTCTGCGGTATTCCTGCCGATGGCCTTCTTCGGCGGCTCAACCGGGGTGATTTACCGTCAGTTCTCGGTCACCATTATTTCGGCGATGTTCCTCTCCGTGGTGGTGGCGCTGACCCTGACGCCCGCGCTCTGCGGCTCGATTCTGAGCCACACGACGCCGCACAAAAAGGGCTTCTTCGGCGCGTTTAACCGCTTCTACAGCAGGACCGAGCGCGGTTATCAGAACAAGGTGCTGCGCGCTCTGCGCCGTTCCGGCGGCATGCTGGTCATCTACGCCCTGCTCTGCGGCGCGATGGGCTTCGCCATGCTTAAGCTGCCGGGCAGCTTCCTGCCGACGGAAGACCAGGGCGAAATCATGGTGCAGTACACCCTGCCAGCCGGCGCGACGACGGTACGTACCGCCGAAGTCAGCCGCCAGGTGCGCGAGTGGTTCCTCACCAAAGAGAAAGCCAACACCAACGTGATCTTCACCATTGAAGGCTTCAGCTTCAGCGGCAGCGGCCAGAACGCCGGGATGGCGTTTGTCTCCCTGAAGAACTGGTCAGAGCGTAAAGGCGATGCAAACACGGCTCAGGCCATCGCCCTGCGTGCCACGCAGGAACTGAGCACCATCCGCGATGCGACCATCTTTGCGATGACGCCGCCTGCGGTGGACGGCCTGGGCCAGAGCAACGGTTTTACCTTTGAGCTGATGGCCAGCGGCGGCACCGACCGCGATGCGCTGCTGAAACTGCGTAACCAGCTGATTGGCGAAGCCAACCAGGACAGCTCGCTGCACGCCGTGCGCGCCAACGATCTGCCGCAGATGCCGCAGCTTCAGGTGGATATCGACAACAACAAGGCCGTGTCGCTGGGGCTGTCCCTGAGCGAAGTCACCAACACCCTCTCCAGCGCCTGGGGCGGGACTTACGTGAACGACTTTATCGATCGCGGCCGTGTGAAAAAGGTCTACATCCAGGGTGACAGCGACTATCGCGCCGTGCCGTCCGATCTCAACAAATGGTATGTGCGCGGCAGCGACAGCACCATGACCCCGTTCTCCGCCTTCGCCACCACGCGCTGGGAGTATGGCCCGGAAAGCCTGGTGCGCTACAACGGCTCGGCGGCGTATGAGATACAGGGCGAAAACGCCAGCGGCGCGAGCTCCGGCACGGCGATGAGCAAAATGGAGCAGCTGGCAAACAGCCTGCCGTCCGGCAGCACCTGGGCGTGGAGCGGTTTGTCTTTGCAGGAAAAACTGGCAAGCGGTCAGGCGATGAGCCTGTATGCCCTTTCCATTCTCGTGGTGTTCCTGTGCCTGGCGGCGCTGTATGAGAGCTGGTCGGTGCCGATTTCGGTCATCCTGGTGATCCCGCTTGGGGTGCTGGGTGCGGCGCTTGCCGCCTCCCTGCGCGGCCTGAGTAATGACGTCTACTTCCAGGTGGCGCTGCTCACCACTATCGGCCTGTCGTCGAAGAACGCCATCCTGATTGTCGAGTTTGCAGAAGCCAAAGTCGCAGAAGGTTACTCCCTGACGCGCGCCGCCCTGCGTGCCGCCCAGACGCGTCTGCGTCCCATCATCATGACGTCGCTGGCGTTTATCGCAGGGGTGACGCCGCTGGCCGTTGCAACCGGCGCAGGTGCCAACAGCCGCGTGGCAATTGGTACCGGCATTATCGGCGGAACGCTGGCCGCGACGCTGCTGGCGATCTTCTTCGTCCCTTTATTCTTTGTACTGGTGAAACGTCTGTTCTCCGGTAAACACGCGAACCGGAGGTCATAATGTTTCGTGTCACTGTTTTAGCGTTAGCCCTGCTGAGCGCAGGGTGTGTGTCGTTAGACCCTACCTATCAACGCCCGGACGCTCCCGTCCCGGCGACCTTGCCCGGCGCGCACGGCGAAGCCACCGCCGTGGTGAGCCAGTGGCAGCAGGTGATGAACGACGCGAGGCTGAAAAGCGTGGTGACGATGGCGCTGAACAGCAACCGCGACGTGCAAAAAGCGATCGCGGATATCGACGCCGCCCGCGCACAGTACGGTGAAACGCGCTCGTCCCTGTTTCCGACGGTGGACGCCGAGCTGAGCCACACCCGCAGCCGCACGCTGGCAAGCAGTGTTGCGACAAGCGACGAAGCCAACGGCGCGGTCTCCAGCTTCGAGCTGGATCTGTTCGGCCGCAACCAGAGCCTCTCCCGCGCCGCGCGTGAAACCTGGCTTGCCAGCGAGTTCACCGCGCAGAACACGCGCCTGACGATGGTTAGCGAGCTGACCACGGCCTGGGTGACGCTGGCGGCGGATAACAGCAACCTGGCGCTGGCGAAATCCACAATGGAGAGCGCGGCAAACTCGCTGAAGATTGTGAAGCGCCAGCAGGAAGTGGGCGTCGCGGCGGCTACGGACGTCAGTGAAGCGATGGCGGTTTACCAGCAGGCGCGCGCCAGCGTAGCAAGCTACCGGACGCTGGTGATGCAGGATAAAAATGCCCTCAATCTGCTGGCGGGCGATACGGTGCCGGAGAACCTGCTGCCCGGTACGCTGGAGAGCCTGAGCAACAACGCCATCACGCTGATCCCGGCGGGCGTCAGCTCCAGCGCGCTGCTGCGCCGCCCGGACATTCAGGAAGCGGAACATAACCTGCTGAGCGCCAACGCCAATATCGGCGCGGCGCGCGCCAACTTCTTCCCGACCATTTCACTGACCGCCAGCGCGGGCGTCGGCAGCGACTCGCTCTCCTCCCTGTTCAGCCACGGGATGAAGGTCTGGTCATTCGCGCCGTCCATCACCCTGCCGCTGTTCAGCGGTGGCAACAATCTGGCGCAGCTGCGTTATGCAGAAGCCGAGAAAAAAGGGTTAATTGCGACCTACGAAAAAGCCATCCAGAGCGCGTTTAAAGACGTGGCCGACGCGCTGGCGCGCCGTGAAACGCTCAGCGAGCAGCTTGATGCCCAGCGAGAATACGTGGCGGCCGAGCAAAAAACGCTGGATGTGGCAACGCGCAGCTATAAGGCGGGCGCGGGGGATTATCTGACGGTACTGACCGCGCAGCGGTCGCTGTGGTCGGCGCAGGAATCGCTGATTGCGCTGCAGCAAACCGACCTGGAGAACCGCATCACGCTGTGGCAGTCGCTGGGCGGGGGGATCCAGTAACCTTATCGGTGGGCGGTTCTCATGCGCAGAAAAGAGAAAATCATACTTTCGACTGGAATCGCTACACTGAATGTAACGATATATTTCATGGGAAGCCTGTGACGTCTAAAGGGGGTTGTTGATGAAAGCTGCGCACCTGGTCTGCCTGCTGGTTTGTCTGCTCTTCGCCGCGTTTGTCCATGCTCAGGAAAAGGACGATCCGGCGAAAGAGGCGCAGATTAAGCAACAGGTCCTGAAAGATATTAAGAAAACTTGTACGCCACAGAAAAAGCAGAGCGATAAGGCCTGGCAGGAGATGATTTTGTCGTCCGAGGCCAATCAGCTGCTGATCAAAAACGCCATCACCGCCGTGAAGCGCGACAACCTGGACGCCTACTGGGCTGCGGTTGGTCAGGTGGATTGTCTGGAAGATTATTGAGTTCTCGCCGGGTGGCGCTGCGCTTACCCGGCCTGGAAAATGTTTTAACGCTTCCGCACGTCCGGAATGATGAGATCCCCGCGCAGAACATAGGACCCGAGCATCTGCGTTTTCTCCGTCAGCCAGCTTACGATACGCGCCGCCATGGCATCCATTGAATATTCAATCGCCGGGATCACCGGAATACCCGGCAGGTGCAGCGATCCGGCCAGGCTAAAGACCATAATGTCGTCCGGTACGGATTTATTAAACG
The DNA here is from genome assembly GCF_014895875.1 of Enterobacter cloacae complex sp. P12RS. NCBI lineage: Bacteria > Pseudomonadati > Pseudomonadota > Gammaproteobacteria > Enterobacterales > Enterobacteriaceae > Enterobacter > Enterobacter cloacae complex sp. P12RS. Next base: position 5,992 of record NZ_JADBQO010000014.1, on the reverse strand, counting down.
CCTGCAGTTGCGGGATCACCCGCTGGGCTTCCTGCTCGTCCGCCACCAGCAGCGCGTTGAAGTTCAGCGTGGACGCGTTGTTGAGTAATTCCTGAAGCGCAACGGACGAGGAGGTTGCGTCCATAAAGACGAGGTTGCGATTAAAGGGCAGGAAATTTTTCTCCAGCGCGTGCTTATAGCCAAGCAGCACCTGGTCGGCAAACCCGCTGCCGTGCGGGTGGATCAGCGCAATCTGGCGACGCCCCTGGCTGGTCAGATAGTTACAGGCGGTTTCGGCGGCAAAGGCGTGATCGAACTTAATGCTGTTGGCGTTATCGGCCTCCATGCAGTCCACAAGGATGACGTTTTCCATATCCACGTCCAGCGGGAAACGGGCGCCAATCACCAGAATGTCGTCACACAGGCCGCAGGAGAGTTCTTCAAGAGCATTCATCACTTCCGCTTTGCTATGGGCGAAGCGCAGCAGCAGGTGTTTTTGATGCTGGCTGAGCTGTTTTTCCAGCGCGTAAAGATAACCGGTGGTCTGGTTAATGTTTTCCTGCGCGCAAATCACCCCAATGCAGCCCGTCGACTGGCTCAGCAGCGACTGGGCAATCACGTTAGGCCGGTAGTTCAGCTCATCCACCGCCTTCAGCACGGCCTGACGGCTGGCTTCCTTAACGCCACGTGACCCACTCAACACTCGCGATACCGTGGCTTTAGACACCCCGGCCAGACGTGATACATCATTGATTGTCGACATCTCTTTCCCCTGGCAGGCTAACCTCGCGCCTGCAAATTCCATAACCGCTACGGCTCACATTATAGCCAGAACGGAGTATATCCGTTTCCGTTTTTCATGGAAACCGATTTTCCGTTTCCACTCAAAATGATGTCAAAACAGCCAAATTATGTGACCCACATCCGGTTAATTAGCCTCATAAGCATTGGATCTTGATGGTTATCACAGTTCTGCTTTTTATAAATGGAAACCGGTTTCCGTATCATGTCCAATCATCCTCGCAATAACTATTTACATTTTGAGGATGGTTGTCGATGTTCAAGATTATGCTGTGTTGCTCTGCCGGGATGTCCACCAGCCTGCTGGTCAGCAAAATGGTCGATGTCGCGAAAGAACGTGGTTTGCCGGTGAAGATTGATGCGTACGGTGTTTCCGAATTTGATACGCAGTTTCCGCAATACCAGGTGGTACTTCTCGGACCGCAAGTGAAATACATGTTACAGACACTCTCAGACAAGGCGGCTACGAAAGGCATTCCGGTGCAGCCCATCGATATGATGGACTACGGCATGCAGCGTGGCGATAAAGTACTGGACTATGCTCTGTCGCTCATCGAAGCGGCACACTAAAAGGTGTTCACATGAGTTCGTTATATCAATCCATGGTCGCGGTGATTGAGCAGTCAATTACCCCGCTGGCCGCAAAGCTGGGTCAGCAAAAGTATGTGATTGCCATCCGCGACGGCTTTACCGCCGCGCTACCGTTTATGATCATCGGCTCGTTTATGCTGGTGTTCATCTTCCCGCCGTTCTCGGCGGATACCACCAACAGCTTCGCCCGCGGCTGGCTGGATTTCTCCCAGACCTACCGCGAACAGCTGATGCTGCCGTTTAACCTCAGCATGGGCGTGATGACCTTCTTCATTTCGGTGGGGATTGGGGCGAGCCTGGGGCGTCAGTTTAACCTCGACCCGGTGATGTCCGGCCTGCTGGCCTTTATGGCCTTCCTGCTGGTCGCCGCGCCGTATGCCGACGGTAAGATCTCCACCCAATATCTGTCAGGTCAGGGCATCTTTACCGCGCTTATCACCGCGATTTACGCCACCCGCGTCTATGCGTGGCTGAAGCAGAACAACGTGACCATCCGCCTGCCGAAGGAAGTGCCAACCGGCGTGGCGCGTTCGTTTGAGATTCTGATCCCGGTGATGGTGGTGATCGGTACGCTGCACCCGCTGAACCTGTTCATTGAAGCGCAGACCGGAATGATCATCCCGCAGGCGATCATGCACCTGCTGGAGCCGCTGGTATCCGCATCCGACTCCCTGCCCGCGATACTGCTCTCCGTGCTGCTGTGCCAGATCTTCTGGTTTGCCGGTATTCACGGCTCGCTGATTGTCACCGGCATCATGAACCCATTCTGGATGGCGAACCTCTCCGCAAACCAGGCGGCGCTCGCCGCAGGCGCGGCACTGCCGCACGTTTACCTGCAGGGCTTCTGGGATCACTACCTGCTGATTGGTGGCGTAGGCTCCACGCTGCCGCTGGCGTTCCTGCTGCTGCGCAGCCGCGCCACGCACCTGCGCACCATCGGCAAAATGGGCATTGTGCCGAGCTTCTTTAACATCAATGAGCCGATTCTGTTCGGCGCGCCGATCATCATGAACCCGATGCTGTTTATCCCGTTCGTGTTTGTTCCGCTGGTCAATGCCTGCCTGGCGTACGGCGCAACGAAGCTCGGCTGGCTGGCTCAGGTGGTGTCATTAACCCCGTGGACCACCCCCGCGCCGATTGGTGCCTCATGGGCGGCAAACTGGGCGCTCAGTCCGGTGATAATGTGCCTGGTCTGTATGGTGATGTCCGCGCTGATGTACCTGCCGTTCCTGCGCGCCTATGAGCGTACGCTGATGAAAAACGAAGAGCAGAAGGCCCAGGCAACCGTCGGTACCGCTGAAGCCGCAAGCAATTAAGTCAAAGAGGAAAGGACATGAAATACGCATTTCCCGATAACTTCTGGTGGGGCAGCGCAAGCTCCGCTCTCCAGACCGAAGGGGCAAGAGAGGGGGAAACCACTTGGGATTACTGGTTTGCCCGCGAGCCGAACCGTTTTCACAACGGCGTGGGGCCGCAGCAGACCTCCACGTTTTATCAAAACTGGAAAACGGATATTCAGCTGTTAAAGCAGCTGAACCACAACAGCTTTCGTACCTCGATTAGCTGGGCGCGCCTGATCCCCGACGGTATCGGTGAAGTGAACCCGGAAGCGGTCGATTTTTACAATCAGGTCATTGATGAGCTGAATGAACAGGGCATCACGCCGTTTATCACCCTGTTCCATTTCGACATGCCGATGGCGATGCAGGAGATCGGCGGCTGGGAAAACCGTGACGTGGTGGACGCTTACGCCCGCTATGCGCAGATCTGCTTCGAGCTGTTTGGCGACCGCGTGCTGCACTGGTTTACCTTCAACGAGCCCATCGTCCCGGTGGAGGGCGGTTATCTGTACGACTTCCACTATCCCAACGTGGTGGATTTCCGCCGGGCCGCCACCGTGGCGTATCACACCGTGCTGGCCCACGCGAAGGCCGTTCAGGCTTACCGCGCCGGACATTACGCGGGTGAGATCGGCATCGTGCTGAACCTGACGCCGTCCTACCCGCGCTCGCAGAACCCGGCGGACGTGAAGGCGGCGCACATCGCGGACCTGATGTTTAACCGCAGCTTCCTTGACCCGGTACTGCGCGGGGAGTATCCGGCCGACCTGGTGGCGTTGCTGAAATCCTACGATCAGTTGCCCGCCTGCAAGCCGGAAGACGGCTTCCTGATTGCGGAAGGGAAAATCGACCTGCTCGGCGTGAACTACTATCAGCCGCGCCGCGTGAAGTGTCGCGACAGCGCGGTGAACCCGCAGGCGCCGTTTATGCCGGAGTGGTTCTTTGATAACTACGAGATGCCGGGCCGCAAGATGAATCCGTACCGCGGCTGGGAAATCTACGAGCCGGGTATTTACGATATTCTGGTTAACCTGCGAGACAATTACGGCAACCCTCGCTGCTTTATTTCTGAAAACGGCATGGGCGTCGAAAATGAACAGCGCTTTATTGAAAATGGCCAGATTAACGATCAATACCGCATCGAGTTTATTTCTGAGCATTTAACGTGGCTGCACAAAGGTATTAGCGAAGGGTGCAATTGCCTTGGCTATCATATGTGGACGTTTATTGATAACTGGTCGTGGTGCAATGCCTATAAAAACCGCTACGGATTTATCCAGCTCGATTTAGAGACGCAGCAGCGCACCATTAAGAAAAGCGGAGAGTGGTTTGCCGCCACCGCCTTAAATAATAGTTTTGAAAAAGAGTAATAATGATGATCGCACTAGAAGAAGCCGTAATGGAAATTATCGTCAACGCCGGACAGTCCCGCAGCCTGTGCTTTGAAGCGCTGCACGCAGCGCGTCAGGGCAACTTTGACGAGGCCAAAAGCCTGCTGCACGAAGCCGACGGCTACGCGCGCCAGGCGCACAAGATGCAGACCAAACTGATCGAGCAGGATGCAGGCGAAGGCCGCCAGCCGATGACGTTAATCATGGTGCACGCGCAGGATCATTTAATGAATTCCTTATTAGCGCGTGAACTGTCTGAAGAAATTATTCATTTATATCAGAGATAGTCTATGGCGAAATAAAGTTAATGTAATACCTCTGTACCCTAAATAGAGATCCACTTGTTCTGATGATAGCGACATACTCTGTCAGATCGGAGCGGGATGGTTATTGTCTGAATAAAATTAAACTATATTGAGATAACCATGAATACGATTAAAAAACTTCCATTAACCATGGCGGTTATCGCCGCGCTTTGCCCAATTTCCGTACTCGCACAAGAATTTACCCAGGAGCAAATCGACGCCATTGTGGCGAAAGCGGTAGATAAAGCTTTGGCCGAGCGTCAGGCCAAAATGGATGCGGCGGTTGCGAAAAAAGCGGACGTGGTGACCGAGCCGCAAAGCGCGGCACAATCCCCGGATATGGCGATCCCGTTCGGCATTAAATTTACCGGCTACGCCCGCTACGGCGCGCACTTCCAGGCCGCCGATCAGAAATACGTGGCGGTGGACGGTTCCTACAACGGCGCGTCCGCGATTGGTCGTCTGGGTAACGAAGGTAACGGCGGGGAATTCCAGCTCTCCAAGGCCTTCAAAGGGGACAACGGCGCCATCTGGGACATCAACGTGATGATCGACCACTGGGGCGACGAGGTTAACCTGAAAAAAGCCTACGCGGGGGTGACCAACATTATGGCCTCCAACCCAAATGCCTACTTCTGGGCCGGTCGTGACTTCCACCAGCGTCCGCAGCAGGGCATCAACGATTACTTCTGGATGAACCACGACGGCCAGGGCGCAGGCGTGAAGAACTTCGACATCGGCGGCGTGCAGTTTGACGTGGCTGCCGTGGCGGCAGTCGAATCCTGTAGCCCGGAAGTGATGGAAGACGAAGCGAACCCGTCGCGCATCACCTGTACCGGCGGTTCCGGCACGGGCGACAAGGGCAACTACGCCGCGACCTCCAAAATCCACGGCATGAAGCTCGGCCCGATCGACATGGAGCTGTACGCCAACTATGGCTTTGATTCGAAAGCGGTTGAAAGCGACGAACGCCTGAACGCCTGGCAGGGCGGCGTGGTGCTGAGCCACACCAACGACAGCGGCGTGAACAAGGTGATCGCCCGCTACTCCGATAACGCGGACAACAGCGTGTTCAACAAAACCGAAGATCTGACCACGGTCTACGCCAGCTTCGAAGGGCTGTATAAATTCACCCAGGCCACGCAGGTGGAGTACATCCTCGCCTTCCACGACTACGACAACAGCCGCGATAAGACCGACAACCGCAAGAACTACAACGCCATCGTGCGCCCGATGCACTGGTGGAACGACGTTCACTCTACCTGGCTGGAAGCAGGCTGGCAGCACGTTGACTACGACAACGGCGGCGACAACAAGGGCTGGAAGCTGACCCTGTCGCAGAACATGTCTATCGCCATGGGGCCGGAGTTCCGTCCGATGCTGCGCTTCTACGTCACCGGCGGCAAAGTGGATAATGAACGCACCGCGCGCGTGAACAATACCAAAGACGAGACGCTCGACGACTTCAACGTCGGCGCGATGTGGGAGGCGTGGTTCTAAGGTCAACAACATGCCGGGCGGCGCTACGCTTACCCGGCCTACGGTTTTCCCCCTCTCCCCGTGGGTGTACAGTCCGGGGACATGG
>NZ_JADBQO010000139.1:0-225 GCF_014895875.1 Enterobacter cloacae complex sp. P12RS | reverse complement strand
GACCCACCCCTTGTTGTCAGAATTATGTCTCGATTTTCAGTTTGCGGGTCTGTTTTTCCTCCTGCTTATTCTGAGTTGAACTGTGTTTGAAGCGGTAACTTTCATTGCCGGTTTCCAGGATGTGGCAGTGGTGGGTTAGTCGGTCCAACAACGCTGTTGTCATCTTTTCATCGCCAAACACTCGGCTCCATTCCGAGAAGCTCAAGTTGGTGGTCAGTATCACGC
>NZ_JADBQO010000138.1:0-443 GCF_014895875.1 Enterobacter cloacae complex sp. P12RS | reverse complement strand
GTACATTTTTAAACCAAAAACTTCCTGAATCAGAGTGCGAAACGTTATTTAAAATTTTATTCACTGGAAATAAAAAGCTTAACACATTTTGTTTAGTTTTTACCTTGTCGATGGAGCATTATAACAAAGATGAATTTAACACTGTCAGTGACTATATTATTTCTATAGTCAATAACGCATGTGAAAATATTGACCAAGGCATTCTAAAAACTCTTTCATCAGGTCTTAAATTAAATTTATTGATTATGCCAAGCAACAGAACAAATGAATTATCACAGGCTATTGTTAGGGAGTTATATGGTGATGACTAGTCTCATTGAATATCTTTGTGAACGAATTAAGAGTAGCTATGAGTTTAACAATCACTACAGGTGTCTACTAAATGAATTAGCCACTTCTTTCTTTGAAAAAAATAAATGTGAATTTGTTTTTTCTGAACATCA
>NZ_JADBQO010000137.1:0-276 GCF_014895875.1 Enterobacter cloacae complex sp. P12RS | reverse complement strand
CTTTAAATATATAACTAAAAACTATAGTCCTGATAACTTTACTGATTATTTTCCAGTTCCTCGTGATGATTTGCTTCTTTATATATCGATTGTGGGTGGTTTTTTCATATCCACTCTATTTAAAGTAACAGGGAAGTCTATAAAATCGCTCAATGACACCATACTTTTTCTTTCGGCATCTATTATTCTCTATCAAACATATACTGTTTCTGATGCGAATATTATTTCTAAACTTGAAAGAATGATAAGTATCGAGACACTGGCAATTTTCAAAGC
>NZ_JADBQO010000136.1:0-239 GCF_014895875.1 Enterobacter cloacae complex sp. P12RS | reverse complement strand
AACAGAATAATTTAAATATATCTGATTAATTTCCTTATTGTTATGACAAAATATAAAATCGACTACAAAAAAAGGTTCAACCTATGGAAACAGTAGATAGGTCAACAATAGATTTTATTAGAAAAATCATCCATGAGCTAGAAATAATAGGTGATTGGAACAGAAGATTTCATTGGAACTTTCTAAGAGAATTTCCTGACGAAAAGAATATAGAATCTTATCTTGAAATAATATTTAAA
>NZ_JADBQO010000135.1:0-526 GCF_014895875.1 Enterobacter cloacae complex sp. P12RS | reverse complement strand
CTTTGATCCCTTTTGAAAAAGTTTGAAGCGATTTCACAAGTCATTAAGAAAAAATGTTTCCACAAATCATTACTATCAGCCAGGCAGTTCAGTTCTATAGTTGGAATTGCTGTAAAGGTTGCATCCGTTGAAGCTCTGAAATAATGATAATCATTCTTTTCGAACATAAAAAATAACCCTAAAATATGAGGTGCATATACAGTGAAAATTAAAATATCGTCTGTTTTCCTATAAATATCTACTCTACCTTCGGTGAGAAAGTAAACATGTGGTTTATTATTGAGTGTGCTGTGTATCTGCTGTCCATTTGACGCATAAATGCGTATAAATTTGTTAGAAGCTTCAACAATCTCTAAGATATGGTCAAACATGATTTAATGCCTCTGCTATTATTTTCATTCTTAAAGTTTGATGTTAGGCAATCATATGATCTTTTTAGGGGATGGCAAGTTTAAATTTAAATATGTTCTTGTGTAATTATACATAATTTATCTATTAGTTAAATTACCAGCAGGCAGTTCTGGGT
>NZ_JADBQO010000134.1:0-583 GCF_014895875.1 Enterobacter cloacae complex sp. P12RS | reverse complement strand
GTATATACTCACACTAATCCCTCCCCGATATTAAATAGCATCAAAATACAAATGGCATCGAAATAAATTTGCTTACATCAATATCATCAAGGACTAGGAGGGAGTATTTTTGAGTTTATAGACTGGCAAATAGACCTTCCCAAAAGCTTAAAATAAATAATATCATTAATATTCAACTCATTTTTGAAAATATAAACTGGAGATTTTGAATCAAACGTATAAATAAATAATTTATTATCGTTAGCAGCATAAAAAAGAACTCCATCAAACCCGGAAATTTGATCGTCAGAGTAAGATGATAATATTTTAGCAATCTGAGTTCTGGCCGACGAGTCTGTTATAGACTTTATTAAAATATTGTCATCAATGCCTTTAGGAAGGGTATTCAGATACATATTATCAATATATGGGACATAATCTTTTTGATCACACGTAGGAGTTCGAGGATTGTCCACACCGTAATAATTTCTAAAAAAACCATCCAGGACATATTTATAATGACTAGCCGATGGCAAAGCCTTAACAAGTAAGGATATTCCACCGGGGTCTCCAGCCAGCGCGCTAGATGACAACAACAAGAGTA
>NZ_JADBQO010000133.1:0-355 GCF_014895875.1 Enterobacter cloacae complex sp. P12RS | reverse complement strand
AATATGATTTAAGGTTTGTGCTTTATTTTCCTTCTATTGTTGTATTGGCTGGTTTTATTCTTACCAATATAAAAGATGTCATTAAATACAGACTCTTTAGTTTTACACTTCGCTCTAGAAATAAAAAACAGATTGCGTCATTCTTCTCTGGTGCTGATGCTGTGCTTGACATCCAGCATCCCCGGCAGACAGGTTTGACGATGAGAACAATAGAATGCTTACCTCTAAAGAGGAAGTTCATAACTACTAATAGCAGAGTTAAGGACTACGACTTTTATGCATCTGAAAATTTTTATTTTATAGACCGCAAAAATATTTATATAGACTCTGCTTTTTTTGATATCCCGTATGATGA
>NZ_JADBQO010000132.1:0-543 GCF_014895875.1 Enterobacter cloacae complex sp. P12RS | reverse complement strand
CCTATCGATGTTGCTATATCTCATATTGATAAAAAATTATGGTCTACTCATACGGAATATGCACAAGCGATACCATCCAACAGATTTGCTCTCAAACATAATCCTTATAAAAATGAATTGCTATTTTTAGCTGGTTACAGTGGCGAACGTTCAGGATTTCACTATAACAATTTAATAAGCAGATGCACTCCATATTTAACACAAGAAATTGCATTACCTGATAATATTCAGGATGCTGATGCAGGTTTTCATTTTTCATTACCTTATAAACCAGAACTTGCTACAAGCGTTGATGGTACTTCTTCACTACCTGACCCGCACGGCTTTAGTGGTTCTTTGGTATGGGATACCAAACGCATCGCTTGTTTAGTTGAAAAGAGGGATTGGGAACCGTCTATGGCTGAAGTGACCGGAATCTTATGGGGATGGCCATCATCCTCATCCTGCCTCCTGGCAACTAGAGTGGAAAAATTATCGTTGAAAGATTTACTGTAATATATGCGATGAGTTTATCAACTTTATTTAGAGTGATTTTTTCTTGAT
>NZ_JADBQO010000131.1:0-888 GCF_014895875.1 Enterobacter cloacae complex sp. P12RS | reverse complement strand
ATTCATAGATTTACTATATAAAGATGATGAAGAGAAATAAATATTTAAAAGAGGTTGGATAGGTGTTAACTAAAACTCAAAAAAATATCATTTGGATGATTACAGAAAAATCAATAGGCGTAATTGGTCTTTTCTTTATAAACGCTTTAGTAGCTAAATACTTGGGGCCTGTAGTAATTGGGCAAATAGCAATCGCAACTGCGATTTTTCAAATTATCCAAGTTGCCGCGGTTTTTGGTAGCGATAGTATTTTCTATAAAAGAATAACCACAAATTTACTGGGCGGCATTCAATTAATGTTGCCTGTATTCATATTGAGGAGTGCGGTATTTATATTTTTTGCATGTGCTTGCATCATGATTTTAAATGTGCAAATGGATTTAACAGGTATGGTGTTAGTGCTGTCAATATGTTTGGCATATTACTTTTACACAATTGATACATATACCAGCCTTAATGAGTCATTACTGAACTCTAGAATGAATGCTATTGCAAACGTAACCGGACTTATTTTCGGTTTAGTAGTCAGAGCATTAATGGTTAAATATAAAGCTCCGGTTATCTTTTTTGGATTGCCTCTTATAATTATAAGCGCCACCCCTTACTTTTTGAAGTTATTTATATTCCGGAGGGAGTATAAAAGTAAAGTGTCAATAAAATACAAAGTATTAAGAAAAAGATTTTTTCACCTGAGTTATGCGGGTAGTATTCTCGTTATTCCTTCTGTTATTGCATCAATCTATCCGAGGTTGAATTTACTTGTAATATCATGTTTGTATGGTGATCATGATGTCGGCATATATTCAGTTTCTCAAACTCTTGCTACTAGTTGGAATTTCATTTTGCTATCATTGCTAACCTCTTGTTTACCAGCAATATTTCGAGAGA
>NZ_JADBQO010000130.1:0-543 GCF_014895875.1 Enterobacter cloacae complex sp. P12RS | reverse complement strand
ATCTTCAGGGATTAAAATTGAAAAGTTCATTTTTAATAGCCTCAGTATTTGTGGTGAACTTTTTAATGATCATGAACAACAGATTTCCTATAATCAAGATATCAGTTTAGATACCCTTATTAAGGATAAAACAGTTTCCTTGGAGGCATTAATATTTGGTAATGAACCAGTCATTATTAATGATATAAAGCTTATTCCTCTAACACCGACTATTGATGCACTTCATCATATGCATGATGATTATATCAAAAAGAATCAACCTCAAATATCATCTGATGAAAAAGTGGAACCTACCTTATTAGAGTGTATTGAAGATGTCGCTAATGGAACCGATAAATTCCTGCCTGATAGATCTATTACTAACAGAACCAGCTTATCTCTAATCATAGAGTATAATGGTTTTAGGGGATTGTTTTTAGGTGATGCATGGGCTACTGATGTCATTGAATCCTTCAGGTTAAACAAAATTGAACCAGATTTTTGTGTCACCAAATTGTCACATCATGGGAGTGAAAGAAACTCAAATAGCGAGTTGATAAATAT
>NZ_JADBQO010000013.1:0-103071 GCF_014895875.1 Enterobacter cloacae complex sp. P12RS | reverse complement strand
TCGCTGCGACGCGGGGTGTGTATATTACGCTTTCCCGCTTCAGAGTCAAGCGTTTATTTTCGCTGTTCTCTGCTGACCCGGCGGCGTGTGTGCCGTTGTTCCGTGTCAGTGGAGGCGCATTATAGGGCGTTATTCTTAAGTGACAAGAGGAAATTCAAAAAAAGTTTCTGACCGTGTTTTTTTTCACCAACAAAGGTGATATCAAGCTACAAATTGTTCTATTTGATGTATCTGCAACCACAATCACATTCGAGGTGGCATAATTAACAGCATGAAACATTAAGGAATAAAAGCGATGCCATTAAGCGCACAACAGCTGGCCGCCCAAAAAAATCTGTCCTATGTGCTGGCAGAAAAGCTGGCGCAGCGGATTTTAGCGGGTAAATATGCCCCGGGGAGCATCCTGCCGGGTGAATTGGAGCTGGGTGAGCAGTTTGGAGTAAGCCGTACCGCGGTTCGCGAGGCGGTGAAAACCCTGACGGCAAAAGGCATGGTGCTTCCACGCCCTCGTATTGGCACGCGCGTGATGCCACAGAATAACTGGAATTTTCTCGATCAGGAGCTGCTCTCCTGGTGGATGACCGAAGACAACTTTCATCAGGTCGTCGATCACTTTCTTGTAATGCGCAGCAGCCTTGAACCTCAGGCATGCCTGCTTGCCGCCACGCTCGGGACAGCAGAGCAGAAAGCGCAGCTTAACGCACTCATGGAAGAGATGGTGTTCCTGAAAAAACACTTCAACCGGGAACGATGGATTGAGGTCGATATGGCCTGGCATGAACATATCTATATGATGAGCGCCAATCCGTTCCTCACTTCCTTTGCTTCGTTATTCCATTCGGTGTACCACACCTACTTTACCTCTATTACACAAGACGAAGTGGTAAAGCTGGATTTGCATCAGGCGATAGTAGATGCCATTCAGGAGAGCGACGGGCAGCGAGCCCTGACTGCATGTCAGGCATTGCTGACCGCACCAACCCACCAGCAGGTAAATAAATGACAGAGAAAAAAGCGCGCAGCATGGCGGGATTGCCGTGGATTGCAGCCATGGCGTTCTTTATGCAGGCACTGGATGCCACCATCCTCAATACGGCGCTTCCCGCCATTGCGCAAAGCCTTAACCGCTCCCCGCTGGCAATGCAGTCTGCCATCATCAGCTACACCCTCACGGTGGCGATGTTGATCCCGGTAAGTGGCTGGCTGGCCGATCGCTTCGGTACCCGCAGAGTTTTCATGCTGGCCGTAACGCTCTTTACGCTCGGTTCACTGGCCTGCGCGCTCTCCACTTCATTAACGGAGCTGGTTATCTTTCGCGTACTGCAGGGAATAGGCGGCGCGATGATGATGCCGGTGGCGCGCCTCGCTTTGCTGCGTGCCTACCCACGCAGCGAACTGCTCCCCGTACTCAACTTTGTCACCATGCCGGGGCTGGTCGGCCCAATACTTGGCCCGGTCCTCGGGGGTGTGCTGGTTACCTGGGCAAGCTGGCACTGGATTTTCCTGATTAATATTCCGATTGGCGTGGCAGGGCTGATCTATGCCCGCAAATATATGCCGAACTTCACCACGCCAAGGCGCAGCTTCGATATGGGCGGCTTTTTCCTGTTTGGACTGAGCCTGGTGCTGTTCTCCAGTGGCATGGAGCTCATTGGCGAGAAGCTCGTTGAAACGTGGCTGGCGCTCACCGTCATCCTCAGCGGTATTCTGCTGTTCCTTCTTTATATACGCCATGCGCGTCGTCACCCGACACCGCTTATCTCTTTATCTCTCTTTAACACCCGAACCTTTTCCGTCGGGATCGCGGGCAATATTGCCTCACGTCTGGGCACAGGCTGCGTACCGTTCCTGATGCCATTGATGCTGCAGGTGGGGTTCGGCTACCCGGCGTTGATTGCCGGCTGCATGATGGCGCCCACGGCAATGGGTTCCATTCTGGCGAAATCGACGGTCACACAGGTACTGCGCTGGTTTGGCTATCGTAAAACGCTGGTTGGCGTGACGGTCTTTATCGGTCTGATGATTGCGCAGTTCTCGCTGCAATCCGCGGCGTTACCGGTCTGGATGTTGATCCTGCCGCTGTTTGTGCTGGGAATGGCGATGTCAACGCAGTTCACGTCGATGAACACCATCACCCTTGCGGACCTGACCGACGAGAACGCGAGCAGCGGCAACAGCGTACTGGCGGTGACCCAACAGCTGTCGATCAGCCTCGGGGTAGCCGTGAGCGCGGCGGTGCTGCGGTTTTATGAAGGGTTTGACGGCACGAATACCGTTGAGCAGTTCCACTATACCTTTATCACCATGGGCGCGCTTACCGTGGTGTCGGCGCTGGTCTTTATGTTGTTAAAACCGAAAGATGGCCGGAACCTGATTAAAGAGCGTCACAAAGAGAAAGCTAAACCGAACCGCGTTCCATCAGAACAGGAGTAAGCTGCAAACGTTGCTGTTGCAGCGTGGGCTGCGCCATACGGTGGATCAACACGTCGATGGCCAGCTCACCCAGTTCATCCTTCGGCTGATGGATCGTGGTCAGCGGCGGCGTCATGTAGCGCGCCAGTTCGATATCATCGTAGCCCACGATAGCCATATCGTCCGGAACGCGCAATCCCGCCTGATACAGCGCCTGATAGGCACCAAACGCCATCGCATCGTTGCCGATAAACACCGCCTGCGGGCGAGGCTCTTGCGCCAGCAGCGTCTGCATTGCCTCGAAACCGCCGTTAAACTCGAAATCGCCGGTGATGCGATAGCCATCAGGAATGGCAAGCCCTGCCCGCTCCATTGCCGAAAGATAGCCTTCCAGACGCAAGCGCGCCGGGGTTTTATCCAGCGGGCCGGTAATGCAGGCAATGCGGGTATAGCCTTTATCAATCAGGTGCTGCGTCGCCATATCGCCGCCCAGCAGCGAGTTATCCTGAATCAGATCGCTGGTCCCGTCGAACGGCGCCCAGTCCATCATTACCGTGGGAATAGAAGGATAGCGCTGAATGATCTCTTTTGAAGGTTGATGCGTTTCGGTACAGAGCAGCAGCAGCCCGTCGACGCGTTTTTGCATCAGCGTTTCCAGGTTGCGGTTCATGCGCTGCTCGTCGCCTTCAGTATTGCACAGCACCAGACTGTAGCCACGCTCGAAGCAGCTGCGCTCTACGCCACGAACAAGTTCAGAATAGAAAGGATTGGTACTGGCCGTGATCAGCATGCCGATGGTGCGCGTCTGGTTAAGCTTCAGACTGCGCGCCAGCGCCGACGGCGCATAGTTGAGGTCTTTTACTGCGGCTTCGACTTTCTCCCGAATCGCCTCGCTGACGAAGCGGTCGTTATTAATAACGTGAGAGACGGTCGAAGTAGAAACGCCCGCCATGCGGGCGACATCTTTCATCGTAGCCAAGCGTTACCCCTGCTGACTTAAGAATTCATCGATCTCTTTACGCCACGGAACGGAAGGCTGTGCGCCTTTGCGCGTCACCGCAATCGCGGCGGCGGCATGCGCAAAGCGGATCGCGTCATCCATCGCTTTTCCTTCCAGCAATGCCGTCACCAGCGCACCATTGAAGGTGTCTCCAGCGGCGATGGTATCAATGGCTTTGACCTTAAAGCCCGGCACGCGACGGCCTTCGCCATTGACGCTAGCCCACACCCCGCGGCTACCAAGAGTAATGATAACGGTCCCGATGCCTTTTGCATGCAGCACTTTCGCCGCACGCGCGGCATCATTGTCATTTTCAACGCGAATGCCCGTCAGCTTTTCCGCTTCGGTTTCGTTCGGCGTAATAATGTCTACCAGCGCCAGCAGTTCATCTGATAATACACGGGCAGGCGCAGGGTTAAGTACGACAGTGGTATGATTTTCATGCGCAATTTTCGCGGCGGTCAGCACGCTTTCAACCGGAGACTCCAGCTGCATCAGCAGGGCTTCCGCTCCGGCGATGATCCCACGCTGCGCTTCGACGCGTTCAGTCGTTAACGCGGCGTTAGCCCCCGCATGAATACCGATGACATTCTCACCTTCTGCATTGACGAAGATCAGCGCCACACCGGTAGATTCCCCTTCAACAACGCTGACGGGTGCAGTATCGATGTTGTCACTTGCCAGCTGCTTGCGTACGCGCTCGCCGGTATCGTCATCACCCGTACAGGCGATAAACGCGATATTCGCCCCGCTGCGCCCGGCGGCAACTGCCTGGTTTGCGCCCTTACCGCCAAACGCGACCTGATACTGATTGCCGGTGACGGTTTCGCCCGGAGTGGGGAACGTTTCAAGGTTAAGAATGTGATCGGCATTGATACTGCCAAGGACGACGAGGTTGCCTGCGGTTTTCATGTATTGAGGTGTCCATCTGAGAGCGCCACCGGTATTACCCGGTGGCGTATGCCACACTTTTCTTTTATTTGGTGTCCCTCAGGCAGCCAGCGACTGCCTGAATCGCCTTTACTGCTTAATGACCAGCTTCAGGTCAACAGGGTATTTGGCCTGAACTTTTTCGCCCTTCAGCACTTTGTCGGCAGTTTCAACGCCAGTCGCGCCAATCTGCTCAGGCAGCTGAGCGATGGTCGCAGCCAGTTTGCCATCATTTACTGCTTTTTCACCATCCGGCGTGCCGTCAAATCCGACAACCATCACATCTGATTTACCTGCGGTCTGGAGCGCACGCAGCGCACCGAGCGCCATCTCATCGTTCTGTGCAAATACCGCCTGCACATCTGGATGCGCGGTCAGCAGGTTCTGCATGACGTTCAGACCCTTAGTACGGTCGAAGTCTGCCGGCTGGCTGGCCAGCACGTTGAATTTGTGTGCAGCCACGGCCTGCTGGAAGCCTTCACCACGTTCACGGGCCGCGGAAGTACCGGCGATACCCTGCAGTTCGATAACTTTCGCGCCTTCACCGGCTTTCTTCGCGATGTAGTCACCAGCAATTTTACCGCCCAGCACGTTATCAGACGCAATGTGGCTCACAACTTCGCCTTTCGTTGCCTGACGGTCCAGAGTGATCACCGGAATTTTCGCCTGGTTTGCCATCTTCACGGCGTTGCCTACGGCATCAGAATCGGTTGGGTTGATCAGCAGAATTTTGGTGCCACGAACGGTTAAGTCTTGAACGTTAGCCAGCTCTTTCGCCGGGTTGTTCTGTGAATCCAGCACCACCAGGTTGTAGCCCAGTTTGTCCGCTTCTTTCTGCGCACCGTCCTTCAGGGAGACGAAGAACGGGTTGTTCAGGGTAGAGACAACCAGCGCGATGGTATCTTTCGCCATGGCGTTAGCACTTACGGTTGCGCTCAGCGCGACAGCGGAAACCAGGGTAGCCAGTTTTTTTTTCATGTTCATATCTAAGATGTCCTGTAGTGTCGTCAGTTACTGTTTTTTGTTGTCTACCAGTACCGCCAGCAAAATCACCACTGCCTTAACGATCATCTGGTAATAGGAGGAAACACCTAACAAATTCAAACCATTATTCAGGAAACCGAGGATTAGTGCGCCGATCAATGTCCCAACAATGCGACCTTTACCGCCCGCAAGGCTCGTACCGCCCAGAACCACCGCCGCGATGGCATCCAGCTCGTACCCCGTACCCGCCGTCGGCTGCGCGGAAGAGAGGCGCGCCACTTCGATGATGCCCGCCAGTGACGCCAGCAGGCCGCACAGGGAGTACACGATAATTTTGACTTTATTAACGCTGATGCCGGACAGGCGCGTGGCCGCTTCGTTACCGCCCAGGGCATAGATATAACGTCCCAGACGGGTATGGTGCAGCATGTACCACGCCGCCAGGAAGACGATAGCCATGATCCAGACCGGGGTCGGGACACCCAGCGGGCGACCGATACCGAACCAGCCAAACAGATCCGCGTTATCCGTAAACCCGGTATTCACCGGGCTACCGTTGGTGTAAACCATGGTCACACCGCGCAGCAGCAGCATCATCACCAGCGTGGCGATAAACGCCTGAACGCGGCCTTTTGCCACAATCACACCGGTAACGGCACCAATCGCCGCGCCAGCCGCCAGTGCAGCCGCAACGGCCACCAGCGCGTTGACCTCAATTCCCACAATTGAAGCGGCGATCGCACCGGTGAGCGCCAGCAGGGAACCGACGGACAGATCGATACCCGAGGTCAAAATCACCAGCGTCATGCCGACCGCCATAATGGCGTTCACCGACGTCTGCTGCAGAATGTTGAACAGGTTATTCACGGTGAAGAAATTCGGGCTCATGGTCGAAACAATCGCGATCAGCACCAGCAGGGCAATCAGCGATTTTTGTTCCATCAGCCATGCCTTTGTGAAATAGCGGCGACCAGAAACAGCCTGGGTAGTCATCTTCTTACTCCTGATTCACGCGATTAAGCTTGCCCACAGCGGCAGCCATCAGAACTTCCTGGGTGGCCTGCTCGCGAGTGAATTCACCGCCGAGATGCCCTTCATGCATGACGATAATGCGATCGCTCATGCCTAATACTTCTGGCATCTCGGAAGAGACCAGAATGATGCTCAGACCGTCGGCCTTGAACTGGTTAATCAGCTGATAGATCTCTTTTTTCGCGCCCACGTCCACGCCGCGGGTTGGCTCGTCGAGGATCAGCACCTTCGGGCGCGTCATCAGCCCGCGGGCAATCGCCACTTTCTGCTGATTCCCGCCGGAAAGCAGGCCAATAGCCTGCTCCATCGACGGGGTTTTAACGTTGAAGAGACGGATAAAATCACTGACCGCCTGCTGCTCATCTTTATGCTTCAGGCTGCCGCCGCTATGGCTGAAATAGCGCAGCGCGGTGAGGGACATATTCTCTTTCACCGACATGCCCAGCACTAAGCCGTCGCGCTTGCGGTCTTCGGAGATATAGACGATGCCGTTCGCCAGCCCGTCCTGAGGCGAGCGGGTCACCACTTCATGGCCGTCAAGAGTAACGTAACCACTGGTGCGCGGCAGTGCGCCGTACAGCACTTTCATCAGCTCGGTACGGCCCGCGCCCATCAGGCCCGCCACGCCCAGGATCTCGCCCTGACGCAGGGTAAAGGTCACATCATTTACGCCCGGGCCGCAGAGATTATCTACCTTCAGGCGGATCTCGCCCGGCGCTTTGTCCAGATGCGGATATTGGTCTTCGAGCTTACGTCCCACCATCATTTCGATCAGCGTATCTTCGGTCAGCGTCGCCACTTCGCGCTCGGCGATAAACTGGCCGTCGCGGAAGACGGTCACGTCGTCGCAAATTTCGAAGATCTCTTTCATGCGGTGAGAGATATAGACAATGCCGCGCCCCTGCGCTTTCAACTCGCGGATCACGCGGAACAGGGATTCGGTTTCGGTATCGGTCAGGGCATCGGTCGGTTCATCCATAATGATGACCTTCGACTCGAAGCTCAGCACCTTCGCGATTTCCACCATCTGCTGATCGCCGATGGAAAGGTCGCCCACCAGGCGGTCGCTCTTAAAGCGCAGGTTCAGCTTCGCCAGCAGCTTGTCCGCTTCGGCGTACATGGTTTTCCAGTCGATTTTGCCGAACCGGTTCACGAACTCGCGGCCCAGGAAGATGTTCTCCGCAATGGTCAGCTGCGGGATGAGGTTCAGCTCCTGGTGAATAATGCCGATGCCCGCTTCCTGAGAGGATTTCGGGCCGTTAAAGGTGGTTTCTTTACCCAGCCAAACGAGTGAACCGGCATCGCGCTGGTAGATCCCGGTCAGCACTTTCATCATGGTGGATTTGCCGGCACCGTTTTCGCCCACCAGCGCCATCACGCGTCCTGGGTAGACGTTAAGCGCCGCACCGGAGAGGGCTTTTACGCCCGGGAACGACTTATCGATCCCTTTGAGTTGCAGTAATGCGTCCATGATGGCCTCAGAAGGTGACGCCAGCACAGAGAATGATATTCGCATACGGGGAACACTCCCCGCTGCGAATCACCGCCTGACTGTCTGCGGTTTGTTGTTTGAACTGTTCGTGCGTTGTGTAACGAATTTCTATGGTGTTTCCCTGGTGTTGTTGCAGTTGCTCAATGTGGCTGAGCAACGTTTCGTGGAGTTGCGGATTATGTTGTTTGATTTCCGCCGCGAGAATGGCCGCCTCAACCTGCATCTCCGCCGTCACCACCTCCAGTACCTGCATAAACGAGGGCACGCCCTGCGTTAACGCCATATCGATACGGGTTGTGCTGCGCGGAACCGGTAAGCCTGCATCGCAAACCACCAGCGTATCGGTATGCCCAAGACGGGAAATAACCGATGAGATTTCTGAGTTGAGAACCGTGCCTTTCTTCATTTTCTTGCTCCACTAGCGAAACGTTTCGCTAAAAATAGTGTAGCCGCATAAATGTTCAGAAAACCATCATGACGTAACGGATTTGTGATCAACGTCGAAACGTTTCGCTAAGTGAAATGGAGGGGAGGTAAATGCAAAACGGTAACCGTCAGGTTACCGTTTTAGATGTTTGCGCCCTCTCCCTGTGGGAGAGGGACGGGGTGAGGGCATCAGGCCGCACGGAGACTTAAATCTCGACCTGCGTCCCCAGCTCAATGACGCGGTTAGGCGGGATCTCAAACTGGTCAGGCGCGCGCAGGGCGTTACGCTGCAGGATCAGATACAGCTTACCGCGCAGACGCAGATACCATGGGCGCTTGCCGATGATCAGCGACTCGTGGGACATAAAGAACGACGTCTCCATCATCCGGCAGCTTAACCCTTCCAGACCGCAGCGGTGGAACACCTCTTCCACGTTCGGCGTTTCGCGCCAGCCGTAGCTCGCCACCACGCGCCAGAAGGTCGGGGACAGCTGCTCAATCTGTACGCGGCGCACGTTGTGAACGTACGGCGCATCTTCGGTGCGCAGCGTCAGCAGGATCACGCGCTCGTGCAGCACTTTGTTGTGCTTAAGGTTATGCATCAGCGCAAACGGGATCACATTCAGGGCACGAGACATGTAAACCGCGGTACCCGGCACGCGCACCGGCGGGGATTTCTCAAGCGACGCGATCATCGCCTCCAGAGAATTACCGTGCTCATGCATGCGGCGCAGCAAGCGGAAGCGCTCGCTTTTCCATGTGGTCATGACAATGAACATCAACAGGCCCAGCGTCAGCGGCAGCCAGCCACCGGAGACAATTTTGTCGAGGTTCGCAGAGAACAGCGGCACGTCAATGCACAGGAAGCCCACCAGAATCATCCCCACGAGGAACTTATTCCAGTGCCAGTTGCGGTACGCCACCGTGGTGGAGAGAAGCGACGTCAGCACCATCGTACCGGTCACGGCAATACCGTAGGCCGCCGCCAGATTACTGGAGTGTTCGAAGCTAACAATCACGATCACAACAGCGAAGTAGAGCAGCCAGTTAACGAACGGGATGTAGATCTGGCCCGACTCCATCTCTGAGGTATGGATAATGCGCATTGGCGAGAGATATCCCAGACGAACGGCCTGACGGGTCAGAGAGAACACCCCGGAAATCACCGCCTGAGAGGCAATCACGGTCGCCAGCGTTGCGAGGATCAGCATAGGCACCAGCGCCCAGTCAGGTGCCAGCAGGAAGAATGGGTTCTTAATCGCTTCCGGGTTCTTGAGCAACAGCGCGCCCTGACCGAAGTAGTTCAGCACCAGCGACGGGAGTACCACAATAAACCATGCCACGCGGATAGGCAGCTTCCCGAAATGCCCCATGTCAGCATAGAGCGCCTCCACACCGGTGATGGAGAGCACGACCGCACCCAGCGCCACGAAGGAAACCACTTTGTATTCAAGGAAGAAATGCACCGCCCAGTAAGGGTTCAGCGCATGCAGCACTTCCGGGTTCGCAATAATGCTGCGCAAACCGAGCGCCGCCAGGATCAGGAACCAGGCCAGCATAATCGGCGCAAACAGTTTGCCCACCAGCCCGGTACCGTGTTTCTGGATCATGAACAGCAGCGTCAACACGATGATTGCCAGCGGGACAACCCAGGCATCAAGCTGCGGGGCAATAATCTCCAGCCCTTCAATCGCCGAGAGCACCGAGATAGCCGGTGTTATCACCACTTCCCCGTAGAAGAAGCTGCCACCTATCAGGCCGATAATCACCAGCACAGACGTCATTCTGGCCGAGGTATTGCGACCGGCAAGGGACATCAGGGTCAGGATCCCGCCTTCGCCCGCATTATCTGCACGCATAACGAAGGAGAGATATTTAACGGAAACGACCAGAATCAGCAGCCAGAAGATGAGGGACAGGAAGCCAAACACGGCATCGCGCTCAACACCAAAGCCAAACTGGCCGGACAAACATTCACGAAGCGTATAAAGTGGGCTGGTGCCGATATCACCGTAGACAACCCCGATCGCCGCAAGCGTTATTGCGGGTAATGATTGCTTATTATCAGTGCTCATAGACTAGTCTTTTCGTTTAAATAACAAATGTGTTCCTGTCCCTTGGTCCACAAAAAGCGCACAGTATGCACGATTCATTGCAAAATCG
This sequence comes from Enterobacter cloacae complex sp. P12RS, assembly GCF_014895875.1. Lineage (NCBI taxonomy): Bacteria > Pseudomonadati > Pseudomonadota > Gammaproteobacteria > Enterobacterales > Enterobacteriaceae > Enterobacter > Enterobacter cloacae complex sp. P12RS. The sequence goes on along the minus strand of NZ_JADBQO010000013.1, from coordinate 92,632 downwards.
TACCCCTAAATGCAACCGCATTAATGTAGCGCAAAGAAAATTGCGCCGCACTTCAGCCTATTACCAGCCCTGACTGAAACGTCTATACTCGCTTCAATTGGCCGCCACAACGGCGAAAGGATGCAAAACTATTATGGCTCACTCACATTTATTAGCAGAAAGAATTTCCCGCCTCAGCAGCGCGCTGGAGAAAGGCCTTTACGAACGTAGCCACGCCATTCGCCTTTGCCTGCTGGCGGCATTGAGCGGTGAAAGCGTATTTCTGCTGGGACCGCCGGGCATTGCCAAAAGTTTGATTGCACGCCGCCTAAAGTTCGCTTTCCAGAACGCTCGCGCATTCGAGTATTTGATGACGCGCTTCTCCACGCCAGAAGAAGTTTTCGGCCCGCTTTCTATTCAGGCGCTGAAAGATGAAGGGCGCTATGAGCGTCTGACGGCGGGCTATCTCCCGGAAGCGGAAATCGTCTTTCTTGATGAGATCTGGAAAGCCGGCCCGGCCATTCTGAATACCCTGCTGACGGCAATCAACGAACGCCGCTTCCGCAACGGCGCGAGCGAAGAGAAGATCCCCATGCGCCTGCTGGTGGCCGCGTCAAACGAACTGCCCGAAGCCGACAGCAGCCTGGAAGCGCTGTATGACCGCATGCTGATCCGCCTGTGGCTGGATAAAGTCCAGGATAAATCAAACTTCCGTTCAATGCTGGTGAGCCAGCAGGACGAAAACGAAAACCCGGTCGCGCCTTCACTGCAGGTGACGGACGAGGAGTACCATCAGTGGCAGGACGAGATCGGTAAAATTAAGCTGCCCGACGCCGTCTTTGAGCTGATCTTCATGCTGCGCCAGCAGCTTGATTCCCTGCCTTCCGCCCCGTACGTCTCGGATCGTCGCTGGAAAAAAGCGATCCGTCTGCTCCAGGCCAGCGCGCTGTTCAGCGGTCGCGACGCGGTCGCCCCTATCGATCTGATCCTGCTAAAAGACTGCCTCTGGCACGACGCAGAAGGCATGAACCTGATGCAGCAGCAGCTGGACGTTTTGATGACCGGGCACGCCTGGGGGCAGCAGGCGATGCTCAACCAGCTGGGGGCGATTGCCCAACGGCGCATTCAGCTCCAGCAGCAGCAAAGCGATAAAACCGCGCTAAAAGTGAACCGACTGGGCGGCATGTTCGCCCGCAAACCGCATTACGAGCTACCCGCCGATCTGACCGGCACGACGCTGACACTGCTGCTCCAGCAGCCCCTCAAGCTGCATGATATGCAGGTGGTGCACATTACGATTGAACGCGAGCCGCTGGCGCAGTGGCTGGATAAGGGCGGGGAGATCCGCGGAAAGCTCAACGGCATCGGTTTCGCGCAGCCGCTGAATATGGAAGTGGACAGCAGTCAGCACCTGGTGATCCGCGACGTGAGCCTTCAGGGATCGCGTCTTGCGCTTCCCGGCACCGCCTCGGACAGCGTGCCGGAAGAGATTAAACAGCAGCTGGAAGCGCTGGATACCGAATGGCATCAGCAGCACACCCGCTTCAGCGAGCAGCAAAAATGCCTCTTTATTCATAGCGACTGGCTAGGTCGCATTGAAGCCAGCCTGCAGGACGTCAGCGCGCAGATCAAACAGGCGCGTCAATGCTAACGCTGGACACGCTCAATATGATGCTGGCCGTCAGCGAGGAAGGGTTGATCGAGGAGGTGGTGATTACCCTTCTGGCATCGCCGCAGCTGGCGGCCTTCTTTGAAAAATTCCCGAAACTCAAAAAAGCGATGACGGACGATCTCCCGCGCTGGCGCGACAATCTGCGGCAGCGGTTTAAGGAGACAGAAGTCCCGCCCGAACTGACGGAGGAAGTCGCGGCCTATCAGCAGTGTCAGCGGCTATCGACGCCACAGTTTATCGTCCAGATCCCGCAAACCCTTACCCTGCTCGATAAAGTCCACTCTCCGTTTGCCAGCCAGGCCAGAACGCTGGTCACAGAAAACGCCACCTTTACCCCGGCGCTGCACACGCTCTTTTTACAGCGCTGGCGCCTGAGCCTGGTCGTCCAGGCTACCACGCTGAACCAACAGCTTCTGGATGAAGAGCGGGAACAGCTGCTCAGCGAAGTCCAGGAACGCATGACGCTGAGTGGCCAGCTCGAAGAGGTGCTGGTAGAAAATGAAAACGCCGCTGGTCGCCTCTGGGATATGAGCGCCGGGCAGCTGCGGCGCGGGGATTATCAACTGATCGTGAAGTACGGCGACTTTCTTACCCAGCAGCCGGAGCTGATGAAGCTCGCGGAACAGCTCGGCCGCTCGCGAGAGGCCAAATCGGTCCCAAAGAAGGATGCCCCGATGGAAACCTTCCGCACCCTTGTACGCGAACCGGCTACCGTGCCGGAGCAGGTCGACGGACTCCAGCAAAGCGATGACATCCTGCGCCTGCTGCCGACCGAGCTAAGCACGCTGGGGATGACCGAACTGGAGTATGAGTTTTACCGGCGGCTGGTGGAAAAACAGCTTCTCACCTATCGGCTGCACGGCGAAGCCTGGCGAGAGAAGCTCAGCCAGCGCCCGGTCGTGCATCAGGACTTTGATGAGCAGCCGCGCGGGCCGTTTATTGTCTGCGTGGATACGTCCGGCTCAATGGGCGGCTTTAACGAGCAGTGTGCGAAGGCGTTCTGTCTGGCGCTGATGCGCGTGGCGCTCGCTGACCGCCGTCGCTGCTTTATCATGCTCTTCTCCAGCGAAGTCGTGGGCTATGAGCTGACGAACCAGCAGGGCATTGAGCAGGCCATCCGCTTTTTAAGCCAGCGTTTTCGCGGCGGCACCGATCTGGCCAGCTGTTTTCGCAGCATTGTAGAACGGATGCAGGGCGGCGACTGGTACGACGCTGACGCGGTGGTGATTTCCGATTTCATTGCCCAGCGGCTGCCGGAAGATGTGGTAAATAAAGTGAAGGAGCTGCAGCGCGTGCACCAGCACCGTTTTCATGCCGTGGCGATGTCCGCACATGGAAAACCCGGCATCATGCGCATCTTCGATCATATCTGGCGCTTTGATACCGGGTTGCGTAGCCGCCTGCTCAGACGCTGGCGGCGTTAATTAAAGAAGAGAATCGACGCTTTCACGTACCTGCTGCGGCCAGACCCCACACTGCACCTGACCAATGTGAGACAGTTGCAGCAGCAGCATGGTCAGACGGGACTGCCCGATACCGCCGCCGATGGTCTGCGGCATTTCACCGCGCAACAGCGCCTGATGCCACTCTAATTGAAGGCGATCTTCATCACCGGTCACCGCCAGCTGGCGCTTCAGCGCCTCTGCATCCACGCGGATCCCCATCGAAGAGAGCTCAAACGCATCTTCCAGAACCGGGTTCCAGACCAGAATATCGCCGTTCAGACCGGCATATTCGCTTTCGCCCGCGGTGCTCCAGTCATCATAATCCGGCGCACGAACGTCGTGACGTTTGCCATCAGACAATTTGCCGCCGATGCCAATCAGAAATACCGCGCCCAGTTCTTTGGCGATCGCCCGCTCGCGGCCTTTGGCATCCAGATCCGGGAAACGGCTCAGCAGTTCCTGGCTGTGGACAAAGTGGATCGTATCCGGCAGGAACGGTACCAGACCAAACTCTTTGCTCACGGCCGCTTCGGTCGCTTTGATCCCCGCGTAGATCGCCTCAACGGTGGATTTCAGCGTGCCGACGTGGCGTTCACCATCTCCCATTACTCGCTCCCAGTCCCACTGGTCAACGTAGACAGAGTGAATCGGGGAGAGGCGGTCTTCATCGGGGCGAAGGGCTTTCATGTGCGTATAGAGCCCTTCGCCCGCGCTGAAGTCGTGTTGTCCCAGGGTTTGACGCTTCCACTTCGCCAGGGAATGCACCACTTCGAACTGTGCATCTGGCAGTGTTTTCACTTTCACCTGTACCGCTTTTTCGCATCCAGACAGGTTATCCTGCGTCCCGTCACCCACGCGGCTAAGAATCGGCGCCTGAACTTCAATAAGACCAAGCTTCTCTTCCAGTTGGCGGGAAAAATGGGATTTTACGAAACTGATCTGGCGTTGTTTTGCGATGTAAGCGGTTTTCATTATTTATACTCCTGCGTCCTGTTGATAATGATTAAGCAACAGAACCGACACTTAATTCAATAACCCATCAACAAAAAGCCACCTTCACTTTTGATTCGTTAAAATAAGACGCTAGAATAGACGTATTCATTAATCTTCATAAGAAAAAGCTATGGAAAATTATCAGATCGACAATCTGGACCGCGGCATCCTTGAGGCCTTAATGGCCAATGCCCGTACAGCCTACGCCGAACTGGCGAAACAGTTTGGCGTCAGCCCGGGAACCATTCACGTTCGCGTAGAGAAGATGAAGCAGGCAGGGATTATTACCGGCGCGCGCATCGACGTCAGCCCGAAGCAGCTGGGTTACGACGTCTGCTGCTTCATCGGCATTATTCTTAAAAGCGCAAAAGATTACCCCTCCGCGCTGGCAAAGCTGAACGCGCTCGATGAAGTCACCGAGGCGTACTACACCACCGGGCACTACAGCATCTTTATTAAAGTGATGTGCCGCTCCATCGATGCCCTCCAGCAGGTACTTATCAACAAGATCCAAACAATTGATGAAATTCAGTCCACCGAGACACTGATCTCCCTGCAAAACCCGATCATGCGTACCATCCGCCCGTGATCGGGCAAATTCATTCCCACATTTTCCACAGGTAGATCCCAGCTCGTTCACAGCGTACAATGATCCCCTCTTTATCTGAGCGAGCGATCAATGGCGGACATTACCCTTATCAGCGGCAGCACTCTTGGCGGTGCGGAATACGTAGCGGAACATCTGGCTGAGAAGCTGGAAGATGCAGGCTTTTCTACACAAACGCTGCACGGGCCGCTGCTTGAAGATCTCCCGGCTGACGGGGTCTGGCTGCTGATCACCTCCACGCACGGCGCGGGCGATCTGCCGGATAACCTGCAACCTTTATATGACGAACTGCTGGAACAGCAGCCCGACCTGTCAAACGTCCGTTTTGGCGCAGTGGGGATCGGCAGTCGTGAATATGACACCTTTTGCGGGGCAATAGAGAAGGTCGAAGCCGCTGTTACCGCTTGCGGAGCAAAACAGCTGGGTGAAACGCTCAAGATCAACATCCTCGATCATGACATTCCGGAAGATCCAGCCGAGATCTGGCTCGCGGAATGGAAAAATTTACTCAAAAACGATTAAAGATCGCGCGAACAGATGTGGATAACTCTGGTTAAAAGCTCGTATTAACCCGTAGTTATCCAAAGAACAACCCTAGCGTCGTTTTTGGCCTGTGTATAAAGTGGCGATCTGATCCCAGCTTATACGGTCCTGGATCACCGATCATTCACAGCAAACGATCCTTCCTAACTGCATGATCTTATTTGCAGGATCGGACTTATCCACACGTGTCCGCGATCCTAATAAGAGATCACAATAGAACAGATCTCTAAATAAAAAAGATCTTCTTTTTAATAGCCCAGGATCCCAATGCTTTCTCGAAAGACTAAAGTTGAGTAGAATCCACGGCCCGGGCTTCAATCCATTTTCATACCGCTTTACGCGAGGCAGACCACCATGTTTTATCAGGATCCTTTTGACGTCATCATCATTGGCGGGGGTCATGCAGGCACTGAGGCCGCAATGGCCGCAGCGCGAATGGGTCAGCAGACCCTGCTTTTGACACACAATATCGACACGCTGGGACAAATGTCCTGTAATCCGGCGATTGGCGGCATTGGGAAAGGACACCTGGTAAAAGAAGTGGATGCACTTGGCGGCCTGATGGCGAAAGCGATCGATCATGCGGGCATTCAGTTTAGGATACTAAACGCGAGTAAAGGCCCTGCTGTTCGCGCCACTCGTGCGCAGGCAGACCGCGTGCTTTACCGCCAGGCCGTGCGCACCGCGCTGGAGAACCAGCCGAACCTGATGATCTTCCAGCAGGCGGTAGAAGATCTTATCGTTGAGAACGATCGCGTCGTGGGCGCCGTGACCCAGATGGGCCTCAAGTTCCGCGCCAAAGCCGTGGTGCTGACGGTTGGGACATTCCTGGACGGCAAAATCCATATTGGTCTGGACAACTACAGCGGTGGCCGTGCTGGCGATCCGCCGTCCATTCCGCTGTCTCGTCGTCTGCGTGAACTGCCGCTGCGCGTCAGCCGTCTGAAAACCGGCACGCCGCCGCGTATCGATGCGCGCACCATTGATTTCAGCGTACTGGCCCAACAGCACGGCGATAACCCGATGCCGGTTTTCTCGTTCATGGGCAACGCGGCGCAACACCCGCAGCAGGTACCGTGCTACATCACGCATACCAACGAAAAAACCCATGACGTGATCCGCAATAACCTCGATCGCAGCCCAATGTACGCTGGCGTGATCGAAGGGATCGGCCCACGTTACTGCCCGTCGATCGAAGACAAAGTGATGCGCTTTGCCGATCGTAACCAGCACCAGATCTTCCTGGAGCCGGAAGGGCTGACCTCGAACGAAATTTACCCGAACGGCATCTCCACCAGCCTGCCCTTCGACGTGCAGATGCAAATTGTTCGCTCAATGCAGGGGATGGAGAATGCGAAAATCGTTCGCCCTGGCTACGCTATTGAGTACGATTTCTTCGACCCGCGTGACCTGAAGCCGACGCTGGAGAGCAAATTCATCCACGGCCTGTTCTTCGCGGGGCAGATTAACGGCACCACCGGCTACGAAGAAGCCGCAGCGCAGGGTTTGCTTGCCGGTCTGAACGCTGCCCGCTTCTCGGCCGAGAAAGAGGGCTGGGCACCGGCGCGTTCTCAGGCCTATCTGGGCGTTTTGGTCGACGATCTCTGCACGCTGGGCACCAAAGAACCGTACCGTATGTTTACCTCTCGCGCGGAATATCGTCTGATGCTGCGCGAGGACAACGCCGACCTGCGTCTGACCGAGATAGGCCGCGAGCTGGGTCTGGTGGATGACGAACGCTGGGCGCGCTTCAACGAGAAGCTGGAACGTATTGAACAGGAACGTCAGCGCCTGAAAACCACGTGGGTAAACCCACAGGCGGAAACCGCTGCCGAAGTGAACGCTCACTTAACAGCGCCGCTGTCGCGTGAAGCCAGCGGCGAAGATCTGCTGCGTCGTCCTGAAGTCACCTACGAGAATCTGGTCAAACTGACCGCGTTCGCACCGGGCCTTGAAGACGCTGAAGCTGCCGAGCAGGTCGAAATTCAGGTGAAGTACGAAGGCTACATCGCGCGTCAGCAGGATGAGATCGAAAAACAGCAGCGCAACGAAAACACGCTGCTGCCGGAAATGCTGGACTACCGTCAGGTGACGGGCCTTTCCAACGAAGTGATCGCTAAGCTGAACGATCACAAACCGGTATCGATTGGCCAGGCCTCCCGTATCTCGGGCGTTACGCCGGCGGCGATTTCGATCCTGCTGGTGTGGCTGAAAAAGCAGGGCATGCTGCGCCGTAGCGCGTAATTGACATTGCTTTTGGCGGGTGGCGCTTCGCTGACCCGCCCTACTTATTCGTAGGCTCGGTAAGCGGCAGCGCCACCGGGCAAAAAAACTCTCAACAGGTATTCACCGTGCTCAACAAACTCTCTCGTCTGCTGGATCAGGCAGGTATTTCGCTCACCGATCACCAGAAAAACCAGCTGGTGGCGTATGTCGATATGCTGAACAAATGGAATAAAGCGTACAACCTGACGTCTGTGCGCGATCCCAACGAGATGCTGGTTCGCCATATTCTCGATAGTATCGTGGTGGCGCCGTACCTGAAAGGTGGACGTTTTATCGACGTGGGGACGGGGCCGGGTTTGCCGGGCGTTCCGCTGTCGATTGTCCGACCTGAGAGCCATTTCACGCTGCTGGACAGCCTGGGCAAGCGCGTGCGCTTTTTACGCCAGGTTCAGCATGAACTGAAGCTCGATAACATCACGCCCGTACAGAGCAGGGTAGAGGAGTTTCCGGCAGAGCCGCCGTTTGACGGCGTTATCAGCCGTGCGTTTGCTTCGCTCAATGACATGGTGAGCTGGTGTAAGCATCTGCCGGCAGAAGATGGCCGTTTTTATGCGCTGAAAGGGCAGCTGCCCGGTGATGAAATTGAACAGCTTCCGGACGGTTTTAGCGTTGAAACCATCGAGAAATTAAACGTTCCGCAGCTCGACGGTGAACGTCATCTGGTGATAATTAAGCCAAACAATTTTTAAAAAAATAATAAAAAATGTGGAATTTGTGCTGTTCTGAGTATGTTAAAAAACAGCACAACTAACCGGGATTAACCAGAGAGCGTTTAACCGCTTTTTTACCAGGGATTTTCTTGCGGTTAACCTCACGTCGATTATTCATCGCGAAGATAGTCAACTATGAAAATATCAGCCTGCTAAAAGTGGAAGGCTGTAACCAGAACGCAATGTTAATTATTTATTAAGAATGTCAATAAAAGGTTTTTATTGTGTACGGGGCTGTTTTGAAAATAGTTGCGATATTTTGTGTTTAATTTCAGAAAGATAATCCTGGGCGATTTACGGCTTTGATAAATACAACCTTATCGCAAATGTGTGTTTTGTGATCTCGTGCACGCTTTGTAGTCAACGTTTTCGCGCTGTTTGCAGTTTTGCTCGAAGGTCGGTGCTTTCTACGAAAGTTAAAAAATAGCGCTGGGGAAAAATATTTAAACATTTATTCACCTTTTCGCTACTTAATGTTTGAAATCACGGGTACGCACCGTATAATTTGTCCGCTTTTTGATGCTTGACTCTGAGCCTTAAAGGACGTTTTATACGACACGCGGCATACCTCGAAGGGAGCAGGAGTAAAAACGTGATGTCTGTGTCGCTCTTGAGTAGAAACGTTGCTCGTAAGCTTCTGTTCATTCAGTTTCTGGCTGTGATAGCAAGTGGACTGCTGTTTAGCCTCAAAGACCCCTTCTGGGGCATCTCCGCCGTGTGCGGGGGTTTGGCGGTCGTGCTGCCAAACGTGTTGTTTATGATTTTTGCCTGGCGTCATCAGGCGCATACACCCGCCAAAGGCCGCGTGGCCTGGTCCTTCGCCCTCGGCGAAGTGTGTAAGGTGTTGCTGACCTTTGCTCTACTGGTGATGGCGCTGGCGGTTTTGAAAGTGGTATTCATGCCGCTGATAGCAACGTGGGTTTTGGTGCTGGTGGTACAAGTTCTGGCTCCAGCTGTAATCAATAACAAAGGGTAAAAGGCATCATGGCTTCAGAAAATATGACGCCGCAGGATTACATAGGTCACCATCTGAATAACCTTCAGCTGGACCTGCGTACATTCTCGCTGGTGGATCCACATAACCCCCCGGCCACCTTCTGGACGATCAACATCGACTCCATGTTCTTCTCGGTGGTTTTGGGTCTTCTGTTCCTGGCCATGTTCCGCAGCGTTGCTAAAAAAGCGACCAGCGGTGTTCCAGGGAAATTCCAGACGTTCGTTGAGATGATCATCGGCTTCGTCCATGGCAGCGTGAAAGACATGTACCATGGTAAGAGCAAGCTGATTGCTCCGCTGGCCCTGACCGTGTTCGTTTGGGTCTTCCTGATGAACCTGATGGACCTGCTGCCAATTGACCTGCTGCCGTTCATCGGCGAGCACATCTTCGGCCTGCCTGCGCTGCGTGTTGTACCGTCTGCGGACGTGAACATCACCCTGTCTATGGCGCTGGGCGTGTTTATCCTGATTCTTTTCTACAGCATCAAAATGAAAGGCGTAAGCGGCTTTGTGAAAGAGCTTACCTTGCAGCCGTTCAACCACTGGGCGTTTATTCCGGTCAACCTGATCCTGGAAGGCGTTAGCCTGCTGTCCAAACCTGTTTCACTGGGTCTGCGACTGTTCGGCAACATGTATGCGGGTGAGCTGATTTTCATTCTGATCGCGGGTCTTCTGCCGTGGTGGTCACAGTGGGTTCTGAATGTGCCATGGGCCATTTTCCACATCCTGATCATTACGCTGCAAGCCTTTATCTTCATGGTTCTGACGATCGTCTATCTGTCGATGGCGTCTGAAGAGCACTGATTTTTTACCAACACTACTACGTTTTAATTGAAACAAACTGGAGACTGTCATGGAAAACCTGAATATGGATCTGCTGTACATGGCTGCCGCTGTGATGATGGGTCTGGCGGCTATCGGTGCTGCGATCGGTATCGGCATCCTCGGAGGTAAATTCCTGGAAGGCGCAGCGCGTCAACCTGATCTGATTCCTCTGCTGCGTACTCAGTTCTTTATCGTTATGGGTCTGGTGGATGCTATCCCAATGATCGCTGTAGGTCTGGGTCTGTACGTGATGTTTGCTGTCGCGTAGTAGTTGTTTTAAAACCCCAAGCCACAGAAATTTAAGAGGTATTGTGCTGTGAACATGAACGCAACAATCCTCGGCCAGGCCATCGCGTTTATTCTCTTTGTCTGGTTCTGCATGAAGTATGTATGGCCGCCTTTAATGGCTGCCATCGAAAAACGTCAGAAAGAAATTGCTGACGGTCTGGCTTCCGCAGAACGCGCTAAGAAAGATTTGGACCTTGCACAGGCCAACGCGACAGACCAGCTGAAAAAAGCGAAAGCTGAAGCTCAGGTAATCATTGAACAGGCTAACAAGCGCCGTTCTCAGATCCTGGACGAAGCCAAAGCTGAAGCAGAACAGGAACGTACTAAGATCGTGACACAGGCTCAGGCTGAAATTGAAGCTGAGCGTAAACGTGCTCGTGAAGAACTGCGTAAGCAGGTTGCGATTCTGGCTGTTGCTGGCGCCGAGAAGATCATCGAACGTTCCGTGGATGAAGCTGCTAACAGCGACATCGTGGACAAACTTGTCGCTGAACTGTAAGGAGGGAGGGGCTGATGTCTGAATTTGTTACGGTAGCTCGCCCCTACGCCAAAGCAGCTTTTGACTTTGCTGTCGAACACCAAAATGTCGATCGCTGGCAGAATATGCTGGCGTTTGCCGCTGAGGTGACGAAAAACGAACAAATGGCCGAGTTGCTTTCCGGTGCGTTAGCGCCTGAAACTCTCGCCGCGTCGTTTATCGCCGTGTGCGGAGAGCAACTGGATGCCAACGGCCAGAACCTGATTAAGGTCATGGCAGAAAATGGTCGTCTCCGTGTGCTCCCGGATGTTCTCGAGCAGTTTGAGCACTTACGTGCCCTTAGTGAAGCAACTGCAGAAGTCGAAGTGACTTCCGCGACTGAACTGAGTGACGAACAGCTTGCGAAAATCACCGCCGCGATGGAAAAACGTCTGTCACGCAAAGTTAAGCTGAATTGCAAAATCGATAAGTCTGTAATGGCAGGCGTAATCATCCGCTCGGGTGATATGGTCATTGATGGCAGCGTACGCGGCCGTCTTGAGCGCCTTGCAGACGTCTTGCAGTCTTAAGGGGACTGGAGCATGCAACTGAATTCCACCGAAATCAGCGAACTGATCAAGCAGCGCATTGCTCAGTTCAATGTTGTGAGTGAAGCTCACAACGAAGGTACTATTGTTTCTGTAAGTGACGGTGTTATCCGCATCCACGGCCTGGCCGATTGTATGCAGGGTGAGATGATTTCCCTGCCGGGTAACCGTTACGCTATCGCACTGAACCTGGAGCGCGACTCCGTAGGTGCAGTTGTGATGGGTCCATACGCTGACCTCGCCGAAGGCATGAAGGTTAAGTGTACTGGCCGTATTCTGGAAGTGCCGGTTGGCCGTGGCCTGCTGGGTCGCGTTGTTAACACCCTGGGTGCGCCAATCGACGGTAAAGGTCCGGTTGAGCACGATGGCTTCTCCCCAATCGAAGTTATCGCACCAGGCGTTATCGACCGTCAGTCCGTTGATCAGCCAGTGCAGACTGGTTATAAGTCCGTTGACGCCATGATCCCAATCGGTCGTGGTCAGCGTGAACTGATCATCGGTGACCGTCAGACCGGTAAAACCGCGATGGCAATCGACGCCATCATCAACCAGCGTGACTCCGGCATCAAATGTGTGTACGTGGCTATCGGCCAGAAAGCGTCCACTATTTCTAACGTGGTTCGTAAACTGGAAGAGCACGGCGCACTGTCTAACACCATCGTTGTGGTAGCAACCGCGTCTGAATCTGCTGCACTGCAATACCTGGCGCCATACGCCGGTTGCGCAATGGGCGAATACTTCCGTGACCGCGGTGAAGATGCGCTGATCGTATACGATGACCTGTCTAAACAGGCTGTTGCTTATCGTCAGGTTTCCCTGCTGCTCCGTCGTCCACCAGGACGTGAAGCATTCCCGGGCGACGTATTCTACCTCCACTCTCGTCTGCTGGAGCGTGCTTCCCGCGTTAACGCGGAATACGTCGAGAACTTCACCAAAGGTGAAGTGAAGGGTAAAACAGGTTCTCTGACCGCGCTGCCGATCATTGAAACCCAGGCGGGTGACGTTTCTGCGTTCGTTCCGACCAACGTAATCTCCATTACCGATGGTCAGATCTTCCTGGAAACCAACCTGTTTAACTCCGGTATTCGTCCGGCGGTTAACCCGGGTATCTCCGTATCCCGTGTGGGTGGTGCTGCTCAGACCAAGATCATCAAGAAACTGTCCGGTGGTATCCGTACCGCGCTGGCACAGTATCGTGAACTGGCTGCGTTCTCTCAGTTCGCATCCGATCTGGACGAAGCAACCCGTAAACAGCTGAGCCACGGTCAGAAAGTGACCGAGCTGCTGAAGCAGAAACAGTACGCTCCAATGTCTGTTGCTCAGCAGGGCCTGGTACTGTTCGCGGCTGAACGCGGTTACCTCGAAGATGTGGAACTGGCGAAAATCGGTAGCTTTGAAGCCGCTCTGCTGGCTTACGTCGACCGTGATCACGCTCCGCTGATGCAAGAGATCAACCAGACCGGTGGCTATAACGACGAAATCGAAGGCAAGCTGAAAGCTATCCTCGATTCCTTCAAAGCAACCCAATCCTGGTAATCGTCCGGCGGCTTGTCTCAGGGCAAGCCGCCTGGCATTGAGGAGAAGCTCATGGCCGGCGCAAAAGAGATACGTAGTAAGATCGCAAGCGTCCAGAACACGCAAAAGATCACTAAAGCGATGGAGATGGTCGCCGCTTCCAAAATGCGTAAATCGCAGGATCGCATGGCGGCCAGCCGTCCTTATGCAGAGACCATGCGCAAAGTGATTGGTCACCTTGCAAACGGTAATCTGGAATATAAGCACCCTTACCTGGAAGAACGCGACGTTAAGCGCGTGGGCTACCTGGTGGTGTCGACTGACCGTGGTCTGTGTGGCGGCTTGAACATTAACCTGTTCAAAAAACTGCTGGCGGATATGAAAGGCTGGTCTGATAAAGGCGTTCAGTGCGATCTGGCACTGATTGGCTCTAAAGGCGTCTCTTTCTTTAACTCCGTTGGTGGCAACATTGTCGCTCAGGTGACCGGTATGGGTGATAACCCGTCCCTGTCCGAACTGATCGGCCCGGTTAAAGTGATGTTGCAGGCCTACGATGAAGGCCGTCTGGACAGACTGTACGTTGTCAGCAACAAATTCATTAACACCATGTCTCAGGTTCCAACGCTCACTCAGATGCTGCCGTTACCGGCATCAGAAGATGACGAGCTGAAGCAGAAAGCCTGGGATTACCTGTATGAACCCGATCCGAAACCGCTGCTGGATACCCTGCTGCGTCGTTACGTTGAATCTCAGGTTTATCAGGGCGTTGTAGAAAACCTGGCCAGCGAGCAGGCCGCACGAATGGTGGCGATGAAAGCCGCGACCGATAATGGCGGCAGCCTGATTAAAGAGCTGCAGTTGGTTTACAACAAAGCTCGTCAGGCCAGCATTACTCAGGAACTCACCGAGATCGTCTCGGGGGCCGCCGCGGTTTAACCAGGTTTACGAATTACGTAGAGGATTCAAGATGGCTACTGGAAAGATTGTCCAGGTAATCGGCGCCGTGGTGGACGTCGAGTTCCCTCAGGACGCCGTACCACGCGTGTACGACGCGCTTGAGGTACAGAATGGTAACGAGAGCCTGGTGCTGGAAGTTCAGCAGCAGCTCGGCGGCGGTATCGTGCGTACCATCGCGATGGGTTCTTCCGACGGTCTGCGTCGTGGTCTGGAAGTTAAAGACCTTGAGCACCCGATCGAAGTCCCGGTAGGTAAAGCAACACTGGGTCGTATCATGAACGTATTGGGTCAGCCAATCGACATGAAAGGCGACATCGGTGAAGAAGAGCGTTGGGCTATCCACCGCGCGGCACCTTCCTACGAAGAGCTGTCCAGCTCTCAGGAACTGCTGGAAACCGGCATCAAAGTTATCGACCTGATGTGTCCGTTTGCGAAGGGCGGTAAAGTTGGTCTGTTCGGTGGTGCGGGTGTAGGTAAAACCGTAAACATGATGGAGCTGATCCGTAACATCGCGATCGAGCACTCCGGTTACTCCGTGTTTGCGGGCGTAGGTGAACGTACTCGTGAGGGTAACGACTTCTACCACGAAATGACCGACTCCAACGTTCTGGACAAAGTATCCCTGGTTTACGGCCAGATGAACGAGCCACCAGGAAACCGTCTGCGCGTTGCGCTGACTGGTCTGACGATGGCTGAGAAATTCCGTGACGAAGGCCGTGACGTTCTGCTGTTCGTTGATAACATCTATCGTTACACCCTGGCCGGTACCGAAGTATCTGCACTGCTGGGTCGTATGCCTTCAGCGGTAGGTTATCAGCCTACGCTTGCGGAAGAGATGGGTGTTCTTCAGGAACGTATCACCTCTACCAAAACCGGTTCTATCACCTCTGTTCAGGCGGTATACGTACCTGCGGATGACTTGACTGACCCATCTCCAGCAACCACCTTTGCGCACTTAGACGCAACCGTGGTACTGAGCCGTCAGATCGCGTCTCTGGGTATCTACCCGGCCGTTGACCCGCTGGACTCCACCAGCCGTCAGCTGGATCCACTGGTTGTTGGTCAGGAACACTACGACACCGCGCGTGGCGTACAGTCCCTGCTGCAGCGTTACCAGGAACTGAAAGACATCATCGCCATCCTGGGTATGGATGAACTGTCTGAAGAAGACAAACTGGTGGTAGCACGTGCGCGTAAGATCCAGCGCTTCCTGTCCCAGCCGTTCTTCGTTGCGGAAGTATTCACCGGTTCTCCGGGTAAATACGTTTCCCTGAAAGACACCATCCGTGGCTTTAAAGGCATCATGGAAGGCGAATACGATCACCTGCCAGAGCAGGCGTTCTACATGGTTGGTTCCATCGAAGAAGCCGTGGAAAAAGCCAAAAAACTTTAACGCCTTAATCGGAGGGTGATATGGCAATGACTTACCACCTGGACGTCGTCAGCGCAGAGCAACAAATGTTCTCTGGTCTGGTCGAGAAAATCCAGGTAACGGGCAGTGAAGGTGAACTGGGTATTTTCCCGGGTCACGCACCGCTGCTCACCGCCATTAAGCCTGGTATGATCCGCATCGTTAAACAGTTCGGTCACGAAGAGTTTATCTATCTGTCCGGCGGCATTCTTGAAGTGCAGCCTGGCAGTGTGACCGTTCTGGCCGATACCGCTATTCGTGGCCAGGATCTCGACGAAGCGCGAGCCCTGGAATCGAAGCGTAAGGCTGAAGAGCACATTAGCAGCTCTCATGGTGACGTGGATTACGCTCAGGCGTCTGCGGAGCTGGCCAAAGCGATCGCGAAACTGCGCGTTATCGAGTTGACCAAAAAAGCGATGTAACACCGGCTTGAAAAGCACAAAAGCCAGTCTGGATACCAGACTGGCTTTTTTTTTCATCCTTAATTCATGATGAAAAAGATGTAGAATTTTAGGCATCAAACGTTTTTACTTCTCACTCAAACTACCGTCAGGATGCGTATGTCAAACAGTGCGATGAGCGTGGTGATCCTTGCCGCTGGCAAAGGTACCCGCATGTATTCCGATCTGCCTAAAGTGCTCCACACGCTGGCAGGAAAGCCAATGGTGCAGCATGTCATTGATGCAGCGAATGAACTGGGTGCCCGTCAGGTTCACCTGGTCTACGGCCACGGCGGCGATCTGCTTAAAAAGACGCTGAGCGATGACGCGCTCAACTGGGTGCTTCAGGCTGAACAGCTGGGTACCGGTCATGCGATGCAGCAGGCTGCGCCGTTCTTTGCCGATGACGAAGATATTCTGATGCTCTACGGTGATGTTCCGCTGATCTCCGTTGAAACGCTGACTCGCCTGCGTGCAGCCAAGCCGCAGGGCGGCATCGGTTTATTGACCGTTGTGCTGGACGATCCAACGGGCTATGGCCGTATCACGCGTGAAAACGGCAACGTAACGGGTATCGTTGAACATAAAGATGCCAGTGATGAACAGCGCAAGATTCAGGAGATCAACACCGGCATCCTGATTGCCAATGGTGCGGACATGAAGCGCTGGCTCTCTCAGCTCGACAACAATAACGCGCAAGGTGAGTACTACATCACCGACATCATTGCGATGGCGTATC
Organism: Enterobacter cloacae complex sp. P12RS; assembly: GCF_014895875.1. Classification (NCBI taxonomy): domain Bacteria; kingdom Pseudomonadati; phylum Pseudomonadota; class Gammaproteobacteria; order Enterobacterales; family Enterobacteriaceae; genus Enterobacter; species Enterobacter cloacae complex sp. P12RS. Next base: position 76,161 of record NZ_JADBQO010000013.1, on the reverse strand, counting down.
ACGAAGGGCGTGAGATCGCCGCCGTTCATCCGGCGCGCATCAGCGAAACGGACGGCGTGAATAACCGCCTGCAGCTTTCCCGTCTTGAGCGTATTTATCAGTCCGAGCAGGCAGAGAAGCTGCTGCTTGCTGGCGTGATGCTGCGCGATCCGGCGCGTTTCGATTTGCGCGGCACCGTGTCTCACGGGCGCGACGTTGAGATCGATACTAACGTTATCCTGGAAGGCAACGTCACGCTGGGCAACCGCGTCAAAATTGGCGCCGGCTGCGTGATTAAAAACAGCGTCATCGGTGACGACTGCGAAATCAGCCCGTACAGCGTGGTGGAAGATGCTCATCTTGAAGCAGCGTGTACTATCGGCCCGTTTGCGCGTCTGCGCCCGGGTGCTGAGCTGCTGGAAGGCGCGCACGTGGGCAACTTCGTGGAAATGAAAAAAGCGCGTCTGGGTAAAGGCTCCAAAGCGGGTCATTTAACCTATCTGGGCGACGCGGAGATTGGCGATAACGTGAATATTGGTGCAGGAACCATTACCTGTAACTATGACGGCGCCAATAAGTTTAAAACCATCATCGGCGATGACGTGTTCGTGGGCTCTGACACGCAGCTGGTGGCACCGGTTACCGTGGGTAACGGCGTGACCATTGCCGCCGGCACGACCGTCACGCGCGACGTAGCGGATAACGAGCTGGTGTTAAGCCGCGTGCCGCAGGTACACAAGCAGGGCTGGAAACGCCCGGTGAAGAAAAAGTAACAACAAGGCGGGTTGGCGCTACGCTTACCCGCCCTACGATTGAGTAGGCCTGATAAGGCGTAGCCGTCATCAGGCAAACCCGGGAGAGGAGATAAATATATATCTCCCCCCACAAGCAGTACCCATAAAAATAACCCCACTCTCTACAAGGCTCGGGGCGCCCGGAAAGGGTAAATACAGGTCAGCGACAACGCAGGCATAATGCCTAAATTCGGAATCTAAAATATGTGTGGAATTGTTGGCGCAGTTGCGCAGCGTGATATTGCTGAAATCCTTCTCGAAGGTTTACGTCGTCTGGAATACCGTGGTTACGACTCTGCCGGTCTGGCTGTCGTGGATGCAGAAGGGCATATGACCCGTCTGCGTCGTCTCGGTAAAGTGCAGATGCTGGCTCAGGCTGCGGAAGAACATCCGCTGCACGGTGGTACCGGTATCGCGCACACCCGCTGGGCGACGCATGGCGAACCGTCTGAAGGTAACGCGCACCCGCATGTGTCTGAACACATCGTGGTGGTGCATAACGGCATTATCGAAAACCACGAACCGCTGCGTGAAGAACTGAAAGCGCGCGGCTATACCTTCGTCTCTGAAACCGACACCGAAGTGATTGCTCACCTGGTTCACTGGGAGCTGGCAAAGGGCGGTACGCTGCGTGATGCGGTGCTGCGCGCTATCCCTCAGCTGCGCGGTGCGTATGGTACGGTGATCATGGACTCCCGCGATCCATCTACCCTGCTGGCCGCGCGTTCCGGTAGCCCGATGGTTATCGGTCTGGGCATGGGTGAAAACTTTATCGCCTCCGATCAGCTGGCGCTCCTGCCGGTCACCCGTCGCTTTATCTTCCTGGAAGAGGGCGATATCGCGGAAGTGACGCGCCGCAGCGTGACCGTCTTCGACACCAAAGGCGAGCAGGTGAAGCGTCAGGAGATCGAATCTAACCTGCAGTACGACGCGGGCGACAAAGGCGCTTACCGTCACTACATGCAGAAAGAGATCTACGAGCAGCCGAACGCTATCAAAAACACTCTGACCGGGCGCATCAGCCACGGCGAGGTGGATCTGAGCGAGCTGGGGGCAAACGCCAACGAACTGCTCGGCAAGGTTGAACATATTCAGATCGTAGCCTGCGGTACCTCTTATAACTCCGGTATGGTCTCTCGCTACTGGTTTGAATCCCTGGCGGGCGTGCCGTGCGACGTGGAAATCGCGTCTGAGTTCCGCTATCGCAAGTCTGCAGTGCGTCGTAACAGCCTGATGATCACCCTTTCCCAGTCCGGCGAAACGGCGGATACGCTGGCAGCGCTGCGTCTGTCTAAGGAATTGGGTTATCTGGGCTCGCTGGCCATCTGTAACGTTCCGGGCTCATCCCTGGTGCGTGAGTCCGATCTGGCGCTGATGACCAAAGCGGGCACCGAAATCGGCGTGGCCTCCACCAAAGCGTTTACCACTCAGCTGACCGTTCTGCTGATGCTGGTGGCGAAGCTGGCGCGTCTGAAAGGCGAAGATGCTTCCGTTGAGCACGACATCGTTCACGGTCTCCAGGCGCTGCCGAGCCGTATTGAGCAGATGCTGTCTCAGGACAAACGCATTGAGGCGCTGGCGGAAGATTTCTCTGATAAGCACCATGCTCTGTTCCTGGGTCGTGGCGATCAGTACCCGATTGCGCTGGAAGGCGCACTGAAGCTGAAAGAGATCTCCTACATCCACGCGGAAGCCTACGCGGCAGGCGAGCTTAAGCATGGCCCGCTGGCGCTGATTGACGCGGATATGCCGGTCATTGTTGTCGCACCGAACAACGAACTGCTGGAAAAACTGAAGTCTAATATCGAAGAGGTACGCGCCCGCGGCGGCGTGCTGTACGTCTTCGCTGATAAAGATGCCGGTTTCGCCAGCAGCGACAACATGCACATCATCGAGATGCCGCATGTGGAAGAGGTGATTGCACCGATCTTCTACACCGTTCCGCTGCAGCTGCTGGCTTACCACGTGGCGCTGATCAAAGGCACCGACGTTGACCAGCCGCGTAACCTGGCGAAATCGGTCACCGTAGAATAATCCCTTCTGTTAATGGCTACACGACGTGTAGCCATTTTTTCCTTACTTTTTCTCATCAGCTTTCTCTTTGCTATCAATCATCTTATTCTGACGCATTTCGTTACTTTATTGTGTGAATAATGAACGAGATTGCTTCCAGGCATTAGTATTTTCTATTTTGATCACTAAACGATCAGCTTTTATTAACGGAATCCTAAAAATGGTTTGTTTATAAAATATGTGTCCTTTTTATGTGTATACTGAAAAGGAATTTTAATGACAAAGCAAAAATAATATTATATTTGTTTTTCTCTATTATTATTCCAGCTATGGTTCGTCATTATTCCATTAATTTAAACTCCCCCCTTGAAGATCATTCTTCCCGAAGAATATTATTTCATCGCATTTGGGATGGCGTTGTCTTTATGATAAACGCAATATTGATTTAATTAATGGAGTTATCATGAAAAATAATGGAATTACGGTGGCGATTGCACTCGCATCGGCGTTAATGGCAGGACAATCATTTGCTGCGGATGGTACGGTTCATTTCCGCGGAGAGGTTATTGATTCAACGTGTGAAGTGACGCCTGATACCGCCGATCAGACGGTGAATATCGGCCGCGTTGCCAAAACGACGTTCTCCGGCATTGACTCAACGGCGTCAGTAAAAGATTTCCATATTAAACTGGAGAAATGCCCTGCAACCTATACTCAGGCAGCAGTTCGTTTTGACGGAACAGAAGATAAAGACACCATCGGCAAAGGATATTTGTCTATTGGCACGCCTGTTAACGGTGAAGCGGATACTGACGGTATTTACACCGGCGAAGGTGAAGCCGTTACGGCTACCGGCGTTGCAATCAAGCTCTTCAACCTGAACGATGATACGGCGATCCCGCTGTATAACAATTCAAATTATGTTGCTATCACCGACGGCAAAGCGGACATGGGCTTTAAAGCGAAGTTTGTGCAGACGCTGGCTACGGTTACGCCGGGTACAGCGAACGCGGATTCCCAGTTCACCATTGAATACCTGAAATAATCTTCAGCTGTTCGCCAGGAGCCTGTTTTATCCTTTTTGCAGGCTCCTCCACAGGATGTGAGGATAACTGATGTATTTACGGCGTTTGTTGACTCTGTTCATCATGCTCTCTTTTTCATTTTTAACACCCTTGTCGACGGCTGGCGTCATTATTGGCGGAACCCGCGTTGTTTATAGTAGCGATAAATCCGATGCGACAATTAGCATAAAAAATAACGAAGCGACCACGCCTTATCTCATACAGACGTGGGTCGATCCTTTTAAAGGCGATACAGCGTCGAATAAACCTCCTTTTACCGTTATTCCGCCGGTTTCAAGGCTGGAGGCCGGGCAGGAGAAAGTATTGCGCATCATGAAAGTGAAGGGCGAACTGCCTCACGATCGGGAATCGCTGTTCTGGCTCAACATCAAAAATATTCCGCCGTCCAGTTCAAACCCCAATTCGCTCGAAATTGCGATTAAGACGCGGATAAAACTTTTTTGGCGTCCGGCGACCCTGAATATCACGCCTGAACGGGCTGCAGCGAAGGTTAAATGGCGTGTTCAAAACCGGCAGCTCGTGATTGAAAATCCGAGCCCGCTACATATTAACGTTATGAATGTCACCGTCGATAAAAAAGACGTTCCCTTAAACATCATTCCCCCTTTTGACACTGTGCGTTTGCCGCTTCCGGAAGGGATTAACGGCCACGCGCTGGTCTGGCGTTTCGTTAACGATTTTGGGGCAATCAGTCAGGAAATTCACGTCACGCTGTAAACATAGGGATGTTTGATATGGGGTGTTTCCGTTTTTTCATTGCGCTGGCCTCGGGGGTATCTCTCGGCTTTTCAGGCGTGACGCTGGCGAAAGATATCTTTAACCCTGCGCTTCTTGAAATTGACCATCCGGTGGATGTTGATATCCACCAGTTTAACCGCGCCAATACGTTACCTGCGGGCTCTTATAAGGTTGATATTCATGCTAACGATGAGTTTATCGATAGCCGGGAGGTCACCTTTATTGAAGATAAGGCTGGCGATAGGCTGCATCCCTGTTTTAAGCACGTCAGGACGGTGCTTGCGGAGCTCGGGGCTAAGGTGGCGGCGATCGGTTCGCTGGATCGCCTGGACGAAAACGCCTGTGTGGACCCTACCCCGCTGATCCCTGGCGCCACATGGACGTTCGATACCGATAAGCTGCTGCTCAACGTCACGCTGCCGCAGATTTACATTGATACCACCGCCCGCGGCACCATCAATCCTGCCCGCTGGGATGAAGGTATTAATGCGTTGATGATGAACTATGACTTTTCTGGCTCCAGCACGTTGCAGTCTGATGATGACGACAATAGCGATTTCTACTATCTGAACCTGCGAAACGGGGCGAACATTGGCGCGTGGCGTTTACGCAATTACAGCACGCTAAACATCATTGACGGTCATTCGGATTACCATTCCATCAGCACCTATGTGCAGCGAAACCTCGCGACGTTACGCAGCCAGATCATGCTGGGTGATACCTGGACCGCGAGCGATGTCTTCGACAGTACCCAGGTGCGCGGCGTGCGCCTGTATACCGATGATGAAATGCTTCCTTCCAGCCTGACGGGCTTTGCGCCGGTCGTTCGGGGCGTAGCGAAAAGCAATGCGACGGTGATTATTCGGCAGAACGGCTACATCATTTACCAATCTGCCGTGCCGCAGGGACCGTTTGCGCTAAAGGATTTAAACACCACCAGCTCCGGCGGAGACCTGGACGTGACCATCAAAGAAGAAGACGGCAGTGAGCAACACTTCACGCAGCCCTACGCCTCGCTGGCCATCCTCAAGCGTGAAGATCAGACCGACGTCGATATCAGCGCGGGTGAACTGCGCGATCAAAGCGAATTCCAGCCCAACGTTTTTCAGGCGCAGGTTCTGCACGGCTTTCCTGCCGGGATTACGGTATACGGTGGCGTGCAGGCCGCGGAAGCGTATCGCTCGGCAGCGGTGGGGGTCGGCAAAGATATGGGTGCAGTTGGCGCGTTTTCCGTCGATATCACCCAGGCACGCGCGCAGTTTACGGACGAGGACTCAGAGGAGTCCGGCCAGTCCTGGCGTTTTCTCTATTCGAAACGGTTTGATGAGACGGATACCACGCTGAGGCTGGTGGGGTATCGCTACTCAACACAGGGCTACTACACCCTCAATGAATGGGCGTCACGCCAGAACAGTCAGCGCGATTTCTGGGTAACGGGCAACCGACGCAGCCGGCTTGAAGGGTCCTGGACGCAGAATTTCGGCGATGGCATGGGGAACATTTATCTCACGCTGAGCCGCCAGCAGTACTGGAAAACCGACGAAGTTGAACGCCTGGTTCAGCTTGGCTACAGCAATGTCTGGCGGTCGCTTTCCTGGAACCTCTCCTGGAACTACAGCGATTCCATCACCACGGCGCAGAGCGCGGAGTATACAGATAGCGACGATCGAGAAAGCGAACAGGTTTTTATGCTGTCGTTCTCCGTGCCGCTGTCAGCATTGCTGCCGGACAGCTATGTGAGCTACGGCCTCACACAGAACAACAGCGGAAAAGGAATGCACCAGCTTGGCCTGAACGGTACGGCACTTGATAACCGTAATCTCTCCTGGAACCTCCAGCAGTCCTGGGATGCGGATGACAGTGTGTACAGCAGCAGCGCGGGGGTGGGATATGACGGAACCTATGGTTCGGTTAACGGCAGCTATGACTACAACCAGGACAGCCAGCGGCTCAACTACGGCGCGCGCGGCGGGATCCTGCTGCATGGCGATGGAGTGACGTTCTCGCAGGAGATGGGCGAAACCGTGGCGCTGATTAAAGCACCCGGTGCAGCCGGTCTGGCAATGGAAAACGGCACCGGTACGGCAACCGACTGGCGAGGCTACACCGTTCAAACGCAGCTTAACGCTTACGATGAAAACCGTGTGGAAATTGAGAGCGGCTATTTTGAAAAAGCGAACGTCGAGCTGGAGAACAGTGTGCTTAACGTCATCCCCACGCGAGGTGCGGTGGTGCGGGCGGAATTTATCACCCACGTTGGCTATCGCGTGCTCTTTGAGGTCACACAGGCCAACGGCAAACCGGTTCCCTTTGGCGCAGTGGCGTCTGCCGAACTGGCGACGGGCAGCGTGTCGGGCATTACCGGCGAGAATGGCGAACTGTATCTTTCGGGCATGCCGGAAGAGGGAACGTTCACGCTGAAGTGGGGGAGTGAAAAGACAAAACCTTGCAAGGTCCATTATCAGTTCCCCAAACCAACGGGTGTTGAACTGGTTCAAACAGCGGTCGTGTGCCAATAGGGAAATGAGATGAAACGACGTATCACTTTTATAGCAGTCGCCATGCTGCTTTTTACCCCTTTTTCCCACGCTGCGACGACAGAAGGCGGGGTGTGTTTCGCCATCGGCGGCACCTATATTTTCAATCTGAATCTTAACGGGGCAGAAATACCGGCAGATAAAAACCAGGCGGGAACCGAGGTGCGCGATCTGACGACCCTGCAATCGCCTTCCCAGTATAAACTGGGATGTAACTGCCTGACCCATTTCACCACCACGTTTCGTAGCGTCTACTTCACCGCGCGTTCGCCCTTAAGCGTTAATACCGTTAAAAATGGATATACCTACTACAGGTTGAACGATCACCTCAGTATTGCGTCCTCTATTCACGTGCTGGGACGTGACTATCTCGCCGTTCCCTTTGAGGCGGAGCCCAACCGGGTGACGTCCGGTATCTACTGTTATACCTCCAGTGTAGAGGGCTCAGAGGCAACGCTTGATACCGGCTCTCAGGTAAAAATATCGTTTTTGATCGACAAGCCCTTTATTGGAAAAATTACCGTTCCGGGTACGACGATTGCCACGCTCTATGGCGGTATCGATGAAGCGTCCTCTCTGGCAAGTACCGAGAAGCTCGCCGAAATAAAAATTGCCGGAGACATCGTGGTACCGCAAAACTGCGAGATTGCGCCGGGTCAGTCGCTGGAAATTGATTTTGGAAAAATTCCCGCCAGCGCGTTTTCAGCCACCAAAGGCGAGGCGGTCGGTAGCCGCAAAATCCGCAAGATGATACAGGTGAAATGTACCGGCATGCTGGATGAGAACATCGTCCGATCCGCTTTCCATGCCGATCCCGTTGACGCTGACGCCACGATGATGAAAGTGAACGGCAATGATGATGTAGGGATCGTTATTTATGATAAATGGGACCGCGTCGTCAACGTCAATGGGGGGAGCATGGAGATGGATATGGGAGCCAACCAGGGGGGCGCCGAAGTTAACTCACTCACCTTCTCTGCTGCCCCGGCCAGCGCGACGGGGAGTATTCCGAAGCCCGGCGCCTTTGAAGCCTGGGCAACCGTGACCTTCGAAATTCAAAATTAATAACAACGGCTGTTTATGACAGCCGTTGTCATATTCACATCTTTGAACCAGGCTTAACGCATCTCAGTGTGACATTATCATGACAGGGATATGATTTTATTTGTATTAAAATCATTACCTTAAATCAAACACGTTGATTGTCATAAAACTGTCATATTTCGTACATTTATCTGTCACCTGTTTGTCCTATTTTGCTCATCGTAGCCACTTAAACAATGATTTACGAAATCCTTGCAGGAGACATTATGAAAGTTATGCGTACCACTGTCGCAACTGTTGTCGCCGCGACCTTATCTCTGAGCGCTTTCTCTGCTTTTGCAGCAGCAAGCCTGACTGGCGCTGGTGCAACCTTCCCTGCGCCGGTGTATGCCAAATGGGCGGATACCTACCAGAAAGAAACCGGTAACAAGGTTAACTATCAGGGTATCGGCTCCTCCGGTGGCGTAAAACAAATTACCGCGAATACCGTTGATTTCGGCGCATCCGACGCTCCGCTGTCTGATGAAAAACTGAATCAGGAAGGCCTGTTCCAGTTCCCGACCGTGATCGGCGGCGTTGTGCTGGCCGTTAACATCCCTGGCCTGAAATCAGGCGAGCTGGTGCTGGACGGCAAAACCCTGGGCGATATCTACCTGGGCAAAATCAAAAAATGGGATGACGAAGCCATCACTAAGCTGAACCCGGGCGTTAAGCTGCCTTCGCAGAACATCGCTGTGGTTCGCCGTGCTGACGGCTCTGGTACCTCCTTCGTGTTCACCAGCTACCTGGCAAAAGTGAACGAAGAGTGGAAATCGAAAGTCGGCTCCGGCTCTACCGTTAACTGGCCAACCGGTCTGGGCGGTAAAGGTAACGACGGCATCGCTGCCTTCGTACAGCGTCTGCCGGGCTCTATCGGTTACGTAGAATACGCTTACGCGAAGCAGAACAACCTGGCTTACACCAAACTGGTTTCTGCTGACGGCAAACCGGTTAGCCCAACTGAAGAGAACTTCGCTAACGCAGCGAAAGGCGCTGACTGGAGCAAATCCTTCGCACAGGATCTGACTAACCAGAAAGGCGACAACGCGTGGCCAATCACTTCTACAACGTTCATTCTGATTCACAAAGATCAGAAGAAACCAGAGCAAGGTACTGAAGTGCTGAAGTTCTTTGACTGGGCATACAAAAACGGCGGCAAACAGGCTAACGACCTGGATTACGCCAGCCTGCCAGACAGCGTGGTTGAGCAGATTCGTGCTGCATGGAAAACCAACGTGAAAGACAGCAGCGGTAAAGCATTGTATTAATTTAGCATTCTGACGAAAATGGCGGGTGGCGCTTGCGCTTACCCGCCGATTTCGTAAACGCGTTTAACAGAAGAGTGATTTATGGCTGCAACCAAGCCTGCATTTAACCCTCCGGGTAAAAAAGGTGACATGATTTTCGGCGCGCTGGTCAAACTGGCTGCGCTGATTGTGCTATTGCTGCTGGGCGGCATTATCGTGTCTCTGATTTTCTCCTCCTGGCCGAGCATTCAGAAATTCGGTTTCTCCTTCCTGTGGACCAAAGAGTGGGACGCGCCGAACGATATCTACGGTGCGCTGGTGCCGATTTACGGTACGCTGGTGACCTCGTTCATCGCCCTGCTGATTGCGGTTCCGGTAAGCTTCGGTATTGCGCTGTTCCTGACGGAACTCGCGCCGGGCTGGCTGCGTCGCCCGCTGGGTATTGCCATCGAACTGCTGGCGGCCATCCCAAGTATCGTATACGGCATGTGGGGCCTGTTTATCTTTGCGCCGCTGTTTGCCACGTACTTCCAGGAGCCGGTAGGTAATGTTCTCTCCGCCGTTCCGTTTGTGGGTGCCCTGTTCTCTGGCCCGGCATTCGGTATCGGTATTCTGGCGGCAGGTGTGATCCTCGCCATCATGATTATTCCGTACATTGCGGCGGTAATGCGCGATGTCTTCGAACAAACCCCGGTGATGATGAAAGAGTCGGCCTACGGCATCGGCTGTACCACCTGGGAAGTTATCTGGCGCATTGTCCTTCCGTTCACCAAAAATGGGGTGATCGGCGGCGTAATGCTGGGCTTAGGTCGCGCGCTGGGTGAAACTATGGCGGTCACCTTTATCATCGGTAACACCTACCAGCTCGACAGCGCTTCACTCTATATGCCGGGTAACAGTATTACCTCCGCGCTGGCAAACGAATTTGCCGAAGCGGAATCCGGGCTTCACGTCGCAGCGCTGATGGAACTGGGTCTGATTCTGTTCGTTATCACCTTCATTGTTCTGGCGATTTCCAAGCTGATGATCCTGCGTCTCGCGAAAAATGAGGGGGCACGCTGATGGCAACTCTCGAAATGCAAAGCACCGCTCAGCTTGCCGAATCCCGCCGCAAAATGCAGGCGAAGCGTCGTTTTAAAAACCGCATTGCGCTGACGCTTTCCATGGCAACGATGGCATTCGGCCTGTTCTGGCTGATCTGGATCCTGATGTCCACCATCACGCGTGGTATTGATGGAATGTCTCTGGCGCTGTTCACCGAGATGACGCCGCCGCCAAATACGGCGGGTGGTGGTCTGGCGAACGCCCTGGCGGGCAGCGGCCTGCTGATCCTGTGGGCGACCGTTTTCGGTACGCCGCTGGGCATCATGGCCGGCATCTACCTGGCCGAGTACGGGCGTAAATCCTGGCTGGCAGAGGTGATTCGCTTCATTAACGACATCCTGCTTTCCGCTCCGTCGATTGTCGTGGGCCTGTTTGTTTACACCATCGTAGTCGCGCAAATGGAACACTTCTCCGGCTGGGCGGGCGTAATTGCGCTGGCGCTGCTGCAGGTGCCTATCGTCATTCGTACCACCGAAAACATGCTGAAACTGGTGCCGGATAGCCTGCGTGAAGCAGCTTACGCGCTGGGTACGCCGAAATGGAAAATGATTTCTGCGATCACCCTCAAAGCGTCGGTCTCCGGGATCATGACCGGTATCCTGCTGGCTATCGCCCGTATTGCCGGTGAAACGGCACCGCTGCTGTTTACTGCCCTCTCCAACCAGTTCTGGAGCACGGACATGATGCAGCCGATCGCCAACCTGCCGGTGACGATCTTTAAATTTGCGATGAGCCCATTCGCGGAATGGCAGCAGCTGGCCTGGGCCGGGGTGCTGATCATCACCCTTTGCGTACTGTTGCTGAACATTCTGGCGCGCGTCATTTTCGCGAAGAAGAAACACGGTTAATTTTTTACGGCGCGGCAGCTCGCGGCGTCGAATGAGGAAATGAGTCAATGAGTATGGTTGATACTGCCCCGGGTAAGATTCAGGTTCGTGATTTGAACTTCTACTACGGCAAATTCCATGCCCTGAAGAACATCAACCTGGATATCGCGAAGAACCAGGTCACGGCATTCATCGGTCCGTCTGGCTGTGGCAAGTCCACGCTGCTGCGTACCTTTAACAAAATGTATTCGCTCTATCCGGAGCAGCGCGCTGAAGGTGAAATTATCCTGGATGGCGAAAACATTCTGACCCAGGCCCAGGATATCGCCCTGCTGCGTGCCAAAGTGGGCATGGTGTTCCAGAAACCGACGCCGTTCCCGATGTCCATCTATGACAATATCGCGTTTGGCGTTCGCCTGTTTGAGAAGCTCTCCCGTGCGGACATGGACGAGCGCGTGCAGTGGGCATTGACCAAGGCCGCATTATGGAACGAAACCAAAGATAAACTTCATCAGAGCGGGTACTCTCTCTCCGGTGGTCAACAGCAGCGTCTGTGCATTGCGCGCGGTATCGCCATTCGCCCGGAAGTCTTGCTGCTGGATGAACCATGTTCAGCGCTGGACCCGATCTCAACCGGCCGTATTGAAGAGCTGATCACCGAGCTGAAGCAGGATTACACCGTGGTTATCGTGACCCACAACATGCAGCAGGCTGCGCGTTGCTCAGATCACACGGCGTTTATGTACCTGGGCGAGTTGATTGAGTTCAGCGATACGGACGCGCTGTTCACCCGGCCCGCGAAGAAACAAACCGAAGATTATATTACTGGCCGCTACGGTTGATTTGCCTTAGTGCATGTGGAGAAACCATGGACAACCTCAATCTTAATAAACACATTTCAGGCCAGTTCAACGCAGAGCTGGAAAGTATTCGCACGCAGGTGATGACCATGGGTGGCATGGTCGAGCAGCAGCTTTCTGATGCGATTACGGCAATGCATAACCAGGACAGCGAGCTGGCGAAGCGCGTCATCGAAGGCGACCATAACGTCAACATGATGGAAGTGGCGATCGACGAAGCCTGCGTGCGTATTATCGCCAAGCGTCAGCCGACCGCGAGCGACCTGCGTCTGGTAATGGCGATCATTAAAACCATCGCCGAGCTGGAACGTATTGGTGACGTGGCGGATAAAATCTGCCGCACCGCGCTGGAGAAGTTTTCCCAGCAGCATCAGCCGCTGCTGGTGAGCCTGGAGTCGCTGGGCCGCCACACTGTGCAGATGCTGCACGACGTGCTGGATGCCTTTGCGCGTATGGATCTGGACGAAGCGGTGCGTATCTACCGTGAAGACAAGAAAGTCGACCAGGAGTATGAAGGCATTGTGCGTCAGCTGATGACCTACATGATGGAAGATTCCCGTACCATCCCAAGCGTGCTGACCGCGCTGTTCTGCGCGCGCTCTATCGAGCGTATCGGCGACCGCTGCCAGAACATTTGCGAATATATTTTCTACTTCGTGAAGGGACAGGACTTCCGTCACGTGGGCGGCGACGAGCTGGACAAGCTGCTGGCGGGTAAAGATCCGAAAGAGTGATTGTTGTGGCGGGTGGCGCTGGCGCTTACCCGCCCTACGTTAGCTTAACGCGTAATATCCCACCCGCGGGCCTTCCACAACTCTGGCAATTGCGCCAGATCGGTAAAGGTCGTCACTTTTGGATGATCGATCGGCTTGTTGTGCGGATCGGCACAGAAGTAAAACACCTCCATCCCCGCATCAATCCCCGACTGGGCGCCCGCAGGCGAGTCATCCACCAGAATGCAGTTCTCCACGTTGACGTTCATCGCTTTCGCCGCGTGGAACATCAGGGCCGGATCGGGCTTCCAGCGCTGGATATCGTAGCCGCTGAACAGCTTTTCCGGAAAGTGGTGCAGCATTTCAAGCTTGCCCAGTGAATGCTGCATTTTGCTGACCGGACCGTTGGAAACTACGCAGATTGGCACTGTCATCGCATCCAGCAGCGCGTTAGCCCCGGCAATAACGTCCAGTTCTGAGTCGAAGAGGCGTGCGACCTCGGCGCGGTACACTGGTTCCAGCTCCGCTTTCGCCAGATCCACCCCGTGCTCTTCGTTAATGATGTCGATGATCTCGTACAGCTTCACGCCCTTAAAGCGTTTGAACACCTCTTCGAGATCGAGCGTAATGCCAAATTCCTGGAACATGGCGACATACGCGCGGGAACAAATGACCTCACTGTCGACCAGCGTACCGTCACAGTCGAAAAATACCGCTTCAATTCCGGACATGCCCTTCCCTTTTAACAAGTTTAACGTTTACGTACGACAGATTTACGAGACGCAATCGTTGCCGTATAAGCATAATCAATGAAAAAAGTATCCCGTAACCGCCACTATTGTCGCATTTTGGTATAGGATAGCGACGAATTTTCCCTCCTTGTTCGGAAATTGATGATGAGTCAACAACACACAACCCAGACATCTGGTCAGGGTCTGCTTGAGCGCGTATTCAAACTGCGCGAGCACGGCACAACGGCACGCACCGAAGTGATCGCCGGTTTCACCACCTTCCTGACGATGGTCTATATCGTTTTTGTGAACCCGCAAATTCTGGGCGTCGCTGGCATGGACACCAGCGCCGTCTTTGTTACCACCTGTCTGATCGCGGCCCTTGGCAGCATCCTGATGGGCGTTTTCGCTAACCTGCCTGTGGCGCTGGCACCCGCTATGGGCCTGAATGCGTTCTTCGCGTTCGTGGTGGTTCAGGCGATGGGCCTGCCGTGGCAGGTTGGTATGGGCGCTATCTTCTGGGGTGCGGTCGGCCTGCTGCTGCTGACCATCTTCCGCGTCCGCTACTGGATGATTGCCAATATCCCGGTGAGCCTGCGCGTGGGTATCACCAGCGGTATCGGTCTGTTCATCGGCATGATGGGGCTGAAAAACGCCGGTGTGATCGTGGCGAACCCGGAAACGCTGGTGAGCATCGGTAACCTGACCTCGCACAGCGTGCTGCTGGGCGTGCTGGGCTTCTTCATCATCGCGATCCTGGCGTCGCGCAACATCCACGCTGCGGTGCTGGTCTCTATCATCGTGACCACGCTGCTGGGCTGGATGCTGGGTGACGTGCATTACAGCGGTATTGTCTCTGCGCCGCCGAGCGTCTCTACCGTGATTGGTCACGTTGACCTGGCGGGTTCCCTGAACCTGGGCCTGGCGGGCGTGATCTTCTCCTTCATGCTGGTCAACCTGTTTGACTCCTCCGGTACGCTGATTGGCGTGACGGACAAAGCGGGTCTGGCTGACGAGAAAGGCAAATTCCCGCGCATGAAGCAGGCGCTGTATGTGGACAGCATCTCGTCCGTCGCCGGCTCTTTCATCGGCACCTCATCTGTTACCGCTTACATTGAATCCTCTTCCGGCGTGTCCGTGGGTGGCCGTACCGGCCTGACGGCGGTGGTGGTGGGTATCCTGTTCCTGCTGGTGATCTTCCTCTCTCCGCTGGCGGGTATGGTTCCACCGTATGCGGCTGCCGGCGCGCTGATTTACGTGGGCGTGCTGATGACGTCGAGCCTGGCGCGCGTGAAGTGGGAAGATTTAACCGAAGCGGTGCCGGCCTTTATTACCGCCGTGATGATGCCGTTCAGCTTCTCGATCACCGAAGGTATCGCGCTGGGCTTTATCTCTTACTGCGTAATGAAGATCGGTACCGGCCGCTTCCGCGAACTCAGCCCGTGCGTGATTATCGTTGCGCTGCTGTTTGTGTTGAAGATTGTGTTTATTGACGCGAAATAAACAGGTTTGTTCCCTCTCCACGTGGGAGAGGGCCTGGGTGAGGGCATCAGGCCGCTCCGGCTTACGCCTTCACCCGCTTAATATAATCCCCAAACGCGGTCAGCTGGCCAGAGAGATGGTCACGCGTGCTCTGATCCACCACTTCACCCGTCTGCGGGTCGACCTTGTTCTGAATCACACCGCCCATAAATTCCGGCTTGTTCATCACCATCGCATCCAGGAACACCAGGATCTGACGCAGGTGATACTGGCAGCGTGCGCCACCAATCGCGCCCATTGAGCTGGTCTGGATCAGCACCGGTTTGCCAGACAGCGGCTGCTCCGGTAAACGGGATAACCAGTCAATGGCGTTCTTAAGGCCACCCGGAACCGAGTAGTTATACTCCGGCGTGACAATGACCACACCGTCGGCCTGGCGGATCTGCTCGGCTATCGCCTCCACGCTCTGCGGGAACCCCTCTTCCTGCTGGACATCTGCATCATACAACGGGATATCGCCAATAGATGGCAGGGCGCTAATTTCCATACCTGCCGGGGCCAGCTGCGGCAGCGTGCGGGCAACCATTCCGTTAAATGAACCTTTGCGCAGGCTTCCCAGTAACGTAACTACTTTCAACGTATCAGACATGATTACTCCTGTTTCATCATGATGACCCTGATTGGATCAGCTATGGGTAAATGCTTTTTCTGCCGGTAAACTGGTTAAACGCATCAGGCGTGCGGCGGGCTCGTTGGCGCGCTCGGGCACATCCGGAAGGCTACTCCATCCCTCTTTACTGTCAAATTCCCAAATCTTTAGCCGTTCGATGGCTGGGCTAACTGCAACAGACCATATCAACACATCTTCTGCATCGCTGAGCGCCTCTACAAGCGTAGCTTTAGCAGCACGCAGGCGTCCGGAGCCGGGCAACAATTGCAACAGGCTGGCGTCGTCTGAAGCGCATCCGCAGAGCTTGCGAATACTCTGGCGCAGGGTGATGAGTTGGGCTCTGGCCTCGACGGAGTCGTTCTGGTTGCGTACCCACAGCTTCTCATTACTGGAGAGCGGGTAGTCATCGTGCGGGCTTGCGCCGTGGAAGCTCCGCGTTGCACGCTGAAGCTCCATATCCAGCCCGCAATCCCCTTCGGTGGTCAGCGCCACGCCAATGATATTGCCCGTATAGGCAATGGAAAAACGGGGGAGTTCCGGGTCAGCAAAGACCGGGCGGCCTTCTGGTTGCGTGACGATCTCCGGGAGTTCGCTGGTGCCGTACAGCATAAACAGCAGTTCTGCGAGAAGTGCTCTCGAGGCTAAAAACCGCGTCCTGCGGTGTTCGGGGAGTTTGAGCGCCTCACTGTGACAGGCTGAAGAGAGTCTGGCCGATACGAGACGTCCTTCTGTAAGTATCCCTCTTGCAAAGTGCGTTGCCATTTTTCGCTCCTTGATAATGGTCGTAATCGGTTAAACGGTTACATGATTATCGCTTAACTTGACTCCTGTTTTAATCAGTAAATCGGAGTAAGAGAAGCCTGAAGGCCGAACTTTACATTTTCTTAGGCAAAAATTGGATCGCTGCCACCGTACAACGCCTTGATGGTCTCCCGCAGCCAGAGGATTTTCGGATTATGGCTGTTCCGTTTATGCCAGATCAGCGTGAAGGGAACGGTCAGCTTTTCAGCCTGCGCTTCGTCAATGGGAATAGGAAGCGCGATCAGCTTCCGCTGGTGGAGTTCATTGTAGTGGCGACAGTAGTGGGGAGCCGTGGCGATATAGTTATGGCCGGGCTGCGCCGCCATAAACATCGACTGCTCAAAGCCCGGCAAACACATGGCAATGTTTCTCTCCCGCCCCATCTCTTTTAGCACCTCATCCAGCGCCCAGGTGTCGCTCCGTTCCCAGAAGATACTGATATGGGGATAGCGCAGGAAGGTCTCCAGATTCCACTCCTCCTGCAGAGCGGGATGGTCCTCACGCAAATAGACGTATGGATGGTCGCTAAACAGGATTTCGTAGTCGATAAACCACGGCATCAGTTTCAGCAGTTCACGCGAGCGCGGGTGGGTTTCGCGACCGGTGAAGCCAACGTCCACTTCCCCGCGCGTAATGGCGTCCAGCGAGTCGTAATCCCAGTGACGCATCTTCACCGTCGCCTGCGGATAACGCTGGTTCACTTGCTCAAGCAGGGCGTTAAAGCGGATGAGCATCAGCGGCGTTTCGGCGGCCAGCACAAACGTCAGCCCGCCAGGCGAATCATGGTGAGATTTATCGAGGATCTGGTTGCCAATCTGCATCCAGTCGGCCAAATCCTGCTCCAGGCTGACCGTCAGTGGCGTAGGCAGCAGCCCTAACGGCGTTTTGACAAACAGCGGGTCGTCAAACCAGTCGCGCAGCCTGGCCAGCGATTTACTCACCGCCGACGGCGTCACGTTCATCCGCTTCGCGGCTTTGGTGACGCTGCGCTCCTGCAGCAAAAGCTGCAGGCAAAGCAACAGGTTAAGATCGAGACTGCTGATGGGCTTCTTCATACTGTGCCGCGGGCTGGATGACCATAAGTAAGGTGATGCAGACTATGCTACAGCCAATCAGAATCCCGATCAGCATATTGAGCGCGTTAAGTCCGATGACCGCCGCCAGCCATATCCACAGAGACGAGCCGCAGACCTGCGCGATCCCCAGCACCGAGCTTGCCACGCCTGCCCGCAGCGAGAAGGGACCAAGCGCCTGACTCATCGCCACGCCAAAGCCAACCGAGAACCCGGCACAGATGAGCGTAATGCCCACCAGCATCAGCGCATGCGAGCTGGTGGTTGCCAGAACCACACCTGCGGCGAGAAACAGTACCTGCGAGGTCAGCATCAGCGTGCGCTGGCGGAAGAGATTCAGCGCGAAGGGGGTAGAAAATGAGACGGCCATACTGACCATAGCGGTTAATGCCATCACCGTTGAATACTCACCGCGATCGAAACCCATGGTCTCCATCAGCAACACCGGGGAAACGTTTACATACGTCAGGATCACCGCCACGCTTAACGTGGTTACGGCCAGACGGCTGAGGAAAAAGCGATTGAGAAGTTTCTCTGCCGGATGAATGGTCGCGGTATGGTTAGGGTTCTGCGAGCCCGGGTGGGTCTCTTTCAGTACGGCGATCGACAGCACAAACACCAGGGCGCCCATGGCTGCCATGGTCCAGAACAGGCTCTGCCACGGGAATTTCAGCATGATCAGATAGCCTACAACCGGTGCCAGGACCGGAATGATGCAGGTTATCCCGTTCAGCATGGAGAGCACTTTAGCACGGCGCTGGGCGCTTAAGGTGTCGCGCAAAATGGCAAACGCCACCACGTAACAGCCGCCGGCACCAATGCCCTGGATGAAACGTCCTGCCAGGAACAAGGTGCTGTTCTGTGCCTGTGAGCAGAGAAGAGAGGCCAGGGCAAAGATGATGGCTCCGGTTATTGCGACGGGCTGACGGCCAGCCTTATCCGCGATCTTCCCGGCAAAGACCATCGACGACGCCATTCCTGCGAGGTAGGCCGAAAACGCGATATGCAGCTGCGCTTCGCTGGCACCCAGATCGCGGGCGATGTGCGGTAATCCCACCAGATACATATCAATACCCGACGGATAAAGCAGAACTAATGCGAAACTACAAAACAGAAAACGCGCCATAAACCCCCCATAAATGCAGGCATGCAGAATAGGGGGTGAAAAGGATTAAAGCGAGTTGCCATTTGGACAATGGTGATTTCCTGAGAGGAAATCACCATCAATTAGCGGAAACTATTTACCAATACAGAAGCTCGAGAAAATCCTGCCCAACAGATCGTCCGACGTGAACTCCCCGGTGATCTCGCTCAGATTCTGCTGCGCCAGACGCAGCTCTTCCGCCAGCAGTTCACCCGCCCACGCACCAATCAGCTGCGCTTTGCCCTGGTCAAGATGGCGTGCCGCCTCTTCCAGCGCCTGCAGGTGACGGCGACGCGCCAGGAAGCCACCTTCCATGCTGGTATCAAAGCCCATGCTCTGCTTGAGATGGTTACGCAGGGCTTCCACGCCTTCCCCTGTACGTGCCGAAAGGCGAATAAGTGAGTGACCATTCACATCGCTGATGCCCAGCGTTTCGCCGGTAACGTCCGCTTTGTTACGCACCACGGTGATAGGCAGCTTGGCCGGCAGACGGGCGATAAAGTCCGGCCAGATCTCCGCCGGGTCAACGGCGTCGGTCGTGGTGCCATCTACCATAAACAGCACGCGGTCGGCCTGCTCAATCTCCTGCCAGGCGCGTTCAATACCGATACGCTCAACCTCGTCGCTGGCATCGCGCAGGCCCGCGGTATCGATAATGTGCAGCGGCATCCCGTCGATGTGGATATGCTCGCGCAGCACGTCGCGGGTGGTACCGGCTATGTCGGTGACGATCGCCGCTTCACGGCCCGCCAGGGCGTTCAGCAGGCTCGATTTCCCGGCGTTAGGGCGACCAGCAATGACGACCTTCATCCCTTCACGCAGCAGGCTGCCCTGACGCGCTTCGGCGCGGACGGCATCCAGATCGCTCATCACCTGGTTCAGCTGTGCTTCGATTTTACCGTCAGAGAGGAAGTCGATTTCCTCGTCCGGGAAGTCGATAGCCGCTTCGACATAGATTCGCAGGTGAGTAAGTGCTTCCACAAGGTGATTCACACGTGCGGAAAACGCGCCCTGCAGCGAGTTCAGGGCGGAGCGGGCCGCCTGTTCAGAGCTGGCGTCGATCAGGTCTGCAATCGCCTCGGCCTGTGCCAGGTCGAGCTTGTCGTTCAGGAAGGCACGCTCGGAGAATTCGCCCGGCTTCGCAATGCGCAGGCCAGGCAGGGTCAG
The DNA here is from genome assembly GCF_014895875.1 of Enterobacter cloacae complex sp. P12RS. NCBI lineage: Bacteria > Pseudomonadati > Pseudomonadota > Gammaproteobacteria > Enterobacterales > Enterobacteriaceae > Enterobacter > Enterobacter cloacae complex sp. P12RS. Next base: position 56,113 of record NZ_JADBQO010000013.1, on the reverse strand, counting down.
GATACGTTTTAACAGCAGGTCGAGGATAACCGGGCCGCCGTGGCCCTGAAGTTCCAGCACGTCTTCGCCGGTAAAGGAGTTCGGGCCGGGGAACCACAGCGCAATGCCCTGGTCCAGCGGCGTGCCGTCGGCATCTTTAAACGGCAGGTAATCAGCGTAGCGCGGCTTTGGCAGTTTACCCAGCACCGCTTCAGCCACCTCGCGCGCCTTCAGGCCGGAGATGCGCAGAATGCCTACACCACCGCGTCCCGGTGGGGTTGCCTGGGCGACGATAGTGTCGTTATGGCTCATGGTTGCTCTCGTTCAATACAAATAAAAAAGGCGGTCAATCGACCGCCCTTATTTTAGCGTTATCTTACCGAATCAGGACTTTTTCTTTTCGCGGTTATGCAGGCCACGTTTTTCCAGACCACGGTAAATCAGCTGCTGCTGGATGATGGTCACCAGGTTGCTGACGATATAGTACAGCACCAGACCTGACGGGAACCACAGGAAGAACACGGTGAAGATGACCGGCATAAAGGTCATGATCTTCTGCTGCATCGGGTCGGTCACGGTGGTTGGCGACATCTTCTGGATGAAGAACATCGTCACGCCCATCAGGATCGGCAGGATGTAGTACGGGTCCTGTGCGGACAGGTCATGGATCCACAGAGCGAACGGCGCGTGGCGCAGCTCAACGGAACCCATCAGCATGTAGTACAGCGCAAGGAAGATTGGCATCTGAATCAGCAGCGGGAAGCAACCACCCAGTGGGTTCACTTTCTCTGCCTTATACAGGGCCATCATTTCCTGGCTCTGACGCTGTTTATCATCGCCCAGACGCTCACGCATTGCCTGAATCTTCGGCTGCAGCATGCGCATCTTCGCCATGGAGGTGTACTGCGCTTTGGTCAGCGGGTACATGATGCCACGAACGATGAAGGTGATAACGATGATAGAGAAGCCCCAGTTACCCAGGAAGCTGTGGATGAACTTCAGCAGCTTAAACAGCGGCTGAGAGATGAACCACAACCAGCCGTAATCAACGGTCAGATCCAGGTGCGGCGCGACGGCAGCCATTTTGTCCTGGATTTCCGGGCCGACCCACAGGGTGCTTGCCAGCTTACCGGTTTGACCCGGCTGAACCAGAACAGGCTGTGATTTGTAGCCGATGGCTGCAATACCGTTGCCCAGGTTCGCGGTGTAGAAGTTATTCGTACCGTCGTTATTCGGGATCCACGCAGTCGCGAAATACTGCTGCAGCATTGCGACCCAGCCGCCTTTGGAGCTGACGTTCAGGTTTTCGTTATCGGCAATGGTGTCGAATTTGTATTTCTCGTACTTCGCATCAGGCGTGGAGTACGCCGCGCCACGGAAGGTATGCAGAGCAAAGTTGCTGCTTCCGGTGTCACGGTGTGACGGCAGATTGATGGACTGCTTCAACTGACCGAAGGTAGACAGTTCCAGCGGTTTCGCACCGGCGTTCTGTACGCTGTAGCCCACGTTCACCGCATACTCACCGCGTTTCAGGGTGAAGGTTTTGGTGAAGGTGTTGCCTGCCGCGTCGGTGTAGGTCATCGGGATAACGAGTTCGTTCTGGCCATCGGCCAGTACAAAGGTGTCGTTCTCGACGTTATACAGTGGACGCGCACCGTTAGCCGGATTGTCCGGGCCATCACGACCGGTCAGGCCGCTCTGCGCCTGATACAGGAACTCCGGTGTGGTTTCCAGTAACTGGAACGGTTCGTTAGACTTCAGCTCTTTCGGGTAGGTCAACAGCAGCGCCTGCTCAACATCACCACCACGGGTGTTGATAGTCAGCTCAAGCACATCGGTCTTAACCGTAATCTGTTTCCCCTGGCCACTGGCCGGTACGCCCTGGTCGGCGGCGCTACCCGCTGCGGTGGTCGTGGTCTGCGTGGTCTGTTGCTGGGGTTGAGGATTTTTATCCTGCTCCCATGCCTGCCAGATCATGAAAGACACGAACAACAAAGCGATGATAAGAAGATTGCGTTGCGAATCCATCGTTAGTGTTCTCTGGTATCAAAAGGTCCTGGGGGGACGGGGTCGTCTCCACCGGGGTGTAAAGGGTGGCATTTTAATACGCGTTTCACCGTCAACCAACTGCCTTTTATCACTCCAAACCTGCGCAATGCCTCAATTCCGTAGCTTGAGCATGTTGGTGTGAAACGGCAGTGCGGCCCGAGTAGCGGACTAATCAGGCGTTGATAGACCCGAATGAGGGCTATCAGGACCCGTGAGCCAGGCGACAGTGGCGGCGCCATAATTTTTCCAACGCTTCCGAGAGAGCACGGTTATCGAGGTCGGCAACCCCCTTTTTAGCCACCACCACGAAATCCATAGAAGGCAGTTCGTGCTGACGTAAACGGAAGCTTTCACGCGTCAGACGTTTAATCCGGTTGCGTTCATGCGCACGCTTAACGTTTTTCTTAGCGACTGTGAGACCGATGCGGGGATGCCCCAGCGAATTTTGGCGGCCGAGGATGGTGATTTGCGGCGTGCCAGCCCGTTGTGGCTGCTGGAAGACGAAAGTGAAATGAGTGGGAGTTAACAAACGTAACTCCCTGGGAAATGCTAGCTTAACCACTCAGGGGTTAGCTTTATTACTTGGAAACGGTCAGACGAGCGCGGCCTTTAGCACGACGACGTGCCAGAACCTGACGACCATTTTTAGTAGCCATACGAGCACGGAAGCCGTGAGAACGGTTGCGCTTCAGTACAGACGGTTGAAAAGTGCGTTTCATGGCGATTTCTACCTAAACTTGAAAAAATTCATGACTTTTGCGGATGCCCGACCGAGTTTCGAATGACGGACGCCGAAGCCGTGGGTGATTAAAGAGGCCGGATTGTAATAATTGTACACTCCGGAGTCAATTCTCTTTCCTTATTTCCCGCGTATTTCCGCACGATTTCGCGTGGAAAATGAGCAACGGACGACGCAGGAAGATGAGCATCACGCGCCGGGTCGAGGATTATACGGCCTCGCCAACAAAGCGCAAGGATCGTCCCGGATCTTCGTTAGATCATTTAAGCAATAAATTGTCGCTGCTCATTAAATTTTCCAATATGCGGGCTAAATCGCGGGGCACTCGCGCCAGGATCGTTTACACTTACCCGGTTTCGGATCTTCCTGTGGATAAATCGGGAAGAATCTGTGAGAAACAGAAGATCTCTGGCTCAGTTTACGCTATGATCCGCGGTCCCGATCGGGATCCCAGGATCCTGGTCAGGATAAATTGCAGATAGCAATTCGCACGTCCCCCTTTACACAGGGTCATGTCGATGTGCGCCAACAATCATGAATATTCAATAGTTTTCTTTTATTGTTCGAGTGGAGTCCGCCGTGTCACTTTCGCTTTGGCAGCAGTGTCTTGCCCGATTGCAGGATGAGTTACCAGCCACAGAATTCAGTATGTGGATCCGCCCGTTGCAGGCGGAGCTGAGCGATAACACGCTGGCTTTGTATGCGCCAAACCGTTTTGTGCTCGATTGGGTAAGAGACAAGTACCTTAATAACATCAATGGCCTGCTGAACGATTTTTGCGGGTCAGATGTCCCACAGCTGCGTTTTGAAGTGGGCACAAAGCCGGTCACCCAAACCGTTCGTGAAACCGTAAATGTAGCCGCGCCCGCTCAGGCTGTTCCGGCTCCGGCGCCTCGCGTTGCACCTGCTCGTCAGGGCTGGGATAACGTCCCTGCCCCCGCAGAGCCAACTTACCGCTCTAACGTTAACGTGAAACACACGTTCGATAACTTCGTTGAAGGTAAGTCGAACCAACTGGCGCGCGCGGCAGCCCGTCAGGTTGCCGATAACCCCGGCGGTGCTTACAACCCGCTGTTCCTGTATGGCGGCACGGGTCTCGGTAAAACCCACCTGCTGCATGCGGTAGGTAACGGCATTATGGCGCGCAAGCCCAACGCGAAAGTGGTGTATATGCACTCCGAGCGCTTCGTTCAGGACATGGTAAAAGCCCTGCAAAACAATGCGATCGAAGAGTTTAAACGCTACTACCGTTCCGTTGACGCGCTGCTGATCGATGACATCCAGTTCTTTGCCAATAAAGAACGATCGCAGGAAGAATTTTTCCACACCTTCAACGCTCTGCTGGAAGGTAATCAGCAGATCATTTTGACCTCGGATCGTTATCCTAAAGAGATCAACGGCGTTGAAGATCGTCTGAAATCCCGCTTCGGCTGGGGCCTTACCGTGGCGATCGAGCCACCGGAGCTGGAAACCCGCGTCGCGATCCTGATGAAGAAAGCCGATGAGAACGACATCCGCCTGCCGGGTGAAGTGGCGTTCTTCATCGCCAAGCGCCTGCGCTCCAACGTGCGTGAGCTGGAAGGGGCGCTGAACCGCGTTATCGCCAATGCCAACTTCACCGGTCGTGCGATCACCATCGATTTTGTGCGTGAAGCGCTGCGCGATTTGTTGGCATTGCAGGAAAAACTGGTCACCATCGACAATATTCAAAAGACGGTGGCTGAGTACTACAAGATCAAAGTGGCAGATTTACTGTCTAAACGTCGTTCCCGCTCGGTGGCGCGTCCGCGTCAGATGGCGATGGCGCTGGCAAAGGAGTTAACCAACCACAGTCTGCCGGAAATCGGCGATGCGTTTGGTGGCCGTGACCATACGACCGTGCTGCACGCTTGTCGCAAGATTGAGCAGTTACGCGAAGAAAGCCACGACATAAAAGAAGATTTTTCCAATCTAATCAGAACATTATCATCGTGACGCTATGAAATTTACCGTTGAACGTGAACATTTATTAAAACCGCTGCAACAGGTGAGTGGCCCATTAGGCGGCCGCCCAACGCTGCCTATTCTCGGAAACCTGCTGCTTCAGGTCGCGGACGGTACGCTGTCGCTGACCGGTACAGATCTGGAAATGGAAATGATCGCGCGCGTTACGTTGACGCAGCCGCACGACGCGGGCGCGACCACGGTTCCGGCACGTAAATTCTTTGATATCTGCCGCGGGTTGCCGGAAGGCGCTGAAATCGCCGTGCAGCTGGAGGGCGACCGCATGCTGGTGCGCTCTGGCCGCAGCCGTTTCTCGCTCTCCACGCTGCCCGCTGCGGACTTCCCGAACCTGGACGACTGGCAGAGTGAAGTTGAATTCACTCTTCCGCAGGCGACGATGAAGCGTCTGATTGAAGCCACGCAGTTCTCCATGGCGCATCAGGACGTTCGTTACTACTTAAACGGCATGCTGTTCGAAACCGAAGGTGAAGAGCTGCGTACCGTCGCCACCGACGGCCACCGTCTGGCGGTCTGTTCCATGCCGATTGGCGACTCGCTGCCGAACCATTCGGTGATCGTGCCGCGTAAAGGCGTGATTGAACTGATGCGTATGCTCGACGGCGGTGACACGCCGCTGCGGGTGCAGATTGGCAGCAATAATATCCGTGCCCACGTGGGCGATTTTGTCTTCACTTCGAAGCTGGTTGATGGCCGTTTCCCGGATTATCGCCGCGTATTGCCGAAGAACCCGGACAAAACGCTGGAAGCGGGCTGCGATAGCCTCAAGCAGGCGTTTGCCCGCGCGGCCATTCTCTCGAACGAGAAATTCCGCGGCGTACGCCTGTACGTGAGTGAAAACCAGATCAAAATCACCGCCAACAACCCGGAGCAGGAAGAGGCAGAAGAGATTCTGGACGTCACCTACGCCGGGGCTGAGATGGAAATCGGCTTCAACGTCAGCTACGTGCTGGATGTGCTCAATGCACTGAAATGCGAGAATGTGCGCATTCTGCTGACCGACTCCGTTTCGAGCGTACAGATTGAAGATGCGGCCAGCCAAAGCGCGGCTTATGTTGTCATGCCAATGAGACTGTAATGTCGCTCACCCGTCTGTTGATCCGCGACTTTCGCAATATCGAAAGCGCGGATCTCGCTTTATCCCCCGGCTTTAACTTCCTGGTTGGCGCGAACGGCAGCGGCAAAACCAGCGTGCTGGAAGCCATCTATACGCTCGGCCATGGCCGGGCGTTTCGCAGTTTGCAAATTGGTCGCGTCATTCGCCACGAGCAGGAATCCTTTGTTCTGCACGGGCGTTTGCAGGGCGCAGAGCGGGAAACCGCCATCGGCCTGACCAAAGACAAGCAGGGCGATAGCAAGGTGCGCATCGACGGCACCGACGGCCATAAGGTGGCGGAGCTGGCGTTGCTGATGCCAATGCAGCTGATTACGCCCGAGGGGTTTACTTTACTCAACGGCGGCCCCAAATACAGAAGAGCGTTCCTCGACTGGGGATGCTTTCACAATGAAGCCGGTTTCTTTAACGCCTGGAGCAACCTGAAGCGTTTGCTTAAACAGCGTAACGCCGCGTTGCGCCAGGTCACGCGCTACGCCCAGCTGCGTCCGTGGGACATGGAACTCATCCCTCTTGCGGAACAGATAAGCCGCTGGCGTGCCGAATACAGCGCGGGTATCGCCGAAGATATGGCCGACACCTGCAAACAGTTTTTACCCGAGTTCTCTCTCACCTTCTCCTTCCAACGTGGCTGGGAGAAAGAGACGGATTATGCCGAGGTGTTAGAGAGAAGCTTCGAGCGCGATCGGATGTTGACCTACACCGCGCACGGCCCGCACAAGGCGGATTTCCGCATTCGTGCCGACGGTGCGCCGGTGGAAGACACGCTGTCGCGCGGGCAGCTCAAGCTCCTGATGTGCGCGCTACGCCTGGCGCAGGGGGAGTTCCTCACCCGCGAGAGCGGACGGCGCTGCCTGTACCTGATAGATGATTTTGCCTCGGAACTTGACGACGCGCGGCGCGGGCTGCTTGCCAGCCGCTTAAAAGCCACGCAGTCGCAGGTTTTCGTCAGCGCCATTAGCGCTGAACACGTTATGGACATGTCGGACGAAAATTCGAAGATGTTTACCGTGGAAAAGGGTAAAATAACGGATTAACCCAAGTTGAAATGAGCGAGAAACGTTGATGTCGAATTCTTATGACTCCTCCAGTATCAAAGTCCTGAAAGGGCTGGATGCGGTGCGTAAGCGCCCGGGTATGTATATCGGCGACACGGATGACGGCACCGGTCTGCACCACATGGTATTCGAGGTGGTAGATAACGCTATCGACGAAGCGCTCGCGGGTCACTGTAAAGACATCGTGGTCACCATCCATGCGGACAACTCCGTCTCCGTTACCGATGACGGCCGTGGCATCCCGACCGGTATTCACCCGGAAGAGGGCGTCTCTGCTGCGGAAGTGATCATGACCGTACTGCACGCAGGCGGTAAGTTCGACGATAACTCCTATAAGGTTTCCGGCGGCCTGCACGGCGTAGGCGTTTCCGTAGTAAACGCCCTGTCGCAAAAGCTGGAGCTGGTTATTCAGCGCGAAGGCAAAATTCACCGTCAGATCTATCAGCACGGCGTGCCTGAAGCCCCGCTGGCCGTTACCGGTGATACCGATAAAACCGGTACCATGGTGCGTTTCTGGCCGAGCCTTGAAACCTTCACCAACGTCACTGAATTCGAGTACGACATCCTGGCGAAGCGCCTGCGTGAACTGTCGTTCCTGAACTCCGGCGTCTCTATTCGCCTGCGCGACAAACGCGACAACAAAGAAGACCACTTCCACTACGAAGGCGGTATCAAGGCGTTTGTTGAGTATCTGAACAAGAACAAAACGCCAATTCACCCGAATATCTTCTATTTCTCCACCGAAAAAGACGGTATCGGCGTGGAAGTGGCGCTGCAGTGGAACGACGGTTTCCAGGAAAACATCTACTGCTTCACCAACAACATTCCGCAGCGCGACGGCGGTACTCACCTTGCGGGCTTCCGCGCGGCGATGACCCGTACCCTGAACGCCTACATGGACAAAGAAGGCTACAGCAAGAAAGCGAAAGTCAGCGCCACCGGTGACGATGCCCGTGAAGGCCTGATTGCCGTGGTTTCCGTGAAGGTGCCGGATCCGAAGTTCTCCTCACAGACCAAAGACAAGCTGGTTTCTTCTGAGGTGAAATCGGCGGTTGAGCAGCAGATGAACGAACTGCTGAGCGAATACCTGCTGGAAAACCCGAACGATGCGAAAATCGTGGTGGGCAAAATTATTGATGCGGCACGTGCCCGTGAAGCGGCGCGTAAAGCTCGTGAAATGACCCGTCGTAAAGGCGCGCTGGACCTGGCAGGCCTGCCGGGCAAGCTGGCTGACTGTCAGGAACGTGACCCGGCGCTGTCCGAACTGTACCTCGTGGAAGGGGACTCCGCGGGCGGTTCTGCGAAGCAGGGCCGTAACCGCAAGAACCAGGCGATCCTGCCGCTGAAGGGTAAAATCCTCAACGTTGAGAAAGCGCGCTTCGACAAGATGCTCTCTTCTCAGGAAGTGGCGACGCTCATCACCGCGCTCGGCTGCGGCATTGGCCGCGACGAGTACAACCCGGACAAGCTGCGCTATCACAGCATCATCATCATGACCGATGCGGACGTGGACGGCTCGCACATCCGTACGCTGCTGTTGACCTTCTTCTATCGTCAGATGCCTGAAATCGTTGAGCGTGGCCACGTCTACATTGCCCAGCCGCCGCTGTACAAAGTGAAGAAAGGTAAGCAGGAACAGTACATTAAAGATGACGACGCGATGGATCAGTACCAAATCGCGATCGCCCTTGATGGCGCGACCCTGCACGCGAACTCCAGCGCGCCGGCACTGGCAGGCGAGCCGCTGGAGCGTCTGGTCTCCGAGTTCAACGCCACGCAGAAAATGATTGGCCGTATGGAACGCCGCTATCCAAAAGCGCTGCTGAAGGAGCTGGTCTATCAGCCAACCCTGACCGAAGCCGATCTGAGCAACGAGCAGGCCGTGACCCGCTGGGTGAATACCCTGGTGAGCGAGCTGAACGACAAAGAGCAGCACGGCAGCCAGTGGAAGTTCGACGTTCAACAGAATGCGGCACAGCAGTTTGAGCCGATTGTTCGCGTGCGTACTCACGGCGTCGACACCGACTACCCGCTGGAGCACGAATTCGTGACCGGCCCGGAATACCGCCGTATCTGCACCCTCGGCGAGAAGCTGCGCGGCCTGATCGAAGACGATGCCTTCATCGAACGTGGCGAGCGTCGTCAGCCGGTAGCAAGCTTCGAGCAGGCGCTGGACTGGCTGGTGAAAGAATCCCGTCGCGGTCTGTCTATCCAGCGTTATAAAGGTCTGGGCGAAATGAACCCGGATCAGCTGTGGGAGACCACCATGGATCCGGAAAGCCGCCGCATGCTGCGCGTCACCGTAAAAGACGCGATTGCTGCGGATCAGCTGTTCACCACCCTGATGGGCGATGCGGTAGAACCACGTCGTGCGTTCATTGAAGAGAACGCGCTGAAAGCGGCGAATATCGATATTTAACAGTCGCTATCCCGCATGAAAACTGGCCGCGCTTTTAGCGCGGCTTTTTTATGGGCGCAGGAATGTCCAGCGACATCACCGCCGGTAAACGGCTCGCCAGCGCATCTATGGCCATTCTTACCCTTAGCGGCAGGTACGGCGTCTGTTGCCAGACGGCATGGACGTCAAAATGGACATCCGGCGCCTGCTTAAAGAGCGGGACAAGCTTTCCCTGATGAATTTCTTTGATGGCCATCCAGCAGGGGAGCCAGGCAATGCCGTGCCCGGTCACCGCCGCGTCGCAGATGGCCTGCAAATCATCCATATTGAGTGATGACCGCGGCGTAAACGTGCGCGGTGTTCCGTCGCTGTCCATAAGCTGCCAGGATAGCACGCGGCCTGCGCGCAGATAGTTAATGGCCGCGTGCCGGGATAAATCATCCACAGCGTCTGGATGACCTCTTTTTTGCAGATAGTCGGGCGAGGCGCACAGGACCATGCGGTGTTCTCCCAGCTTTCTGGCCACCAGCACGCTGCTGTCCTGCAGCGTGCCGTTACGTACCGCCATATCGAAGCCTTCCTCGACCAGATCCACCACGCGGTCGCTGAACGACATTTCAAGCTCAAGCCCAGGGTGTTCCTGCGCCAGTTCAATCAGCAGCGGCGCGACGCACTGGCGCCCAAACAGCACCGGCATGGCAACACGAAGCCGACCGTTTATCTGATGTTTCCCCGTTTCCAGCAGGGATTCCGCGCTCCTGATCTCCTCCAGCGCGCGCAGGCAGCGCTCGTAGAACAGGGCGCCGTTATCGGTGAGCCGCTGGCTGCGGGTGGTGCGCTGAAACAGCCGCACGCCCAGACGTTCCTCAAGTCGAGCAATGCTTTTACCCACCGCAGAGCGCGACAGGTGCAGGCGAACTGCGGCCTGCGCAAAGCTTCCTGCCTCCACAGCAGCGACAAAAACAGGAATATCTTTCAGCGTATCGGTCACGGTTTGTATCCATTCAGGCGTCAATGAAGAGAAAACTTATCGCCACTGGTGACGAGGAGTCAACGGTAGACTGTCATTACTGAAGCTTATCTGATGGCAGGAGAAAAAAATGACAGAGACAATGCAGCGCTGGTCAATGAACGCCCTCGGGCGCGAGAATCTCAAACTCATTCATGAATCGGTTCCACAGCCAGGCCCCGGTGAGATTCGTGTGCGGGTGAATGCCGTTGCGCTCAACTATCGCGATAAAATGGTCATCGAAGGCACGATGCCGATTCCGCTTTCCTTCCCGTTCACCCCGGCGTCTGACATGGCGGGCGTGGTGGACAGCGTAGGTGAAGGTGTCACGCGTTTCAAACCCGGCGCTCGCGTCATTTCAACCTTCTTCCCGGAGTGGATCGACGGCAAGCCGCAGGCAGACGCGCGTGATTTGCCCTACAAAACGTCCGGCGGCTATTTCCAGGGCATGCTGGCCGAATATGTGGTTGTAAATGAAAACGCGCTGGTAGCCTCTCCGGAAACTCTGAATGACGCAGAGGCCAGCACGTTACCCTGCGCAGGGCTTACCGCCTGGTTCGCGCTGGTGGAGCGGGGTCAGCTCCGCGCCGGGCAATCGGTGCTGGTACAGGGGACGGGCGGCGTGGCGATTTTCGCCCTGCAAATTGCAAAAGCGCACGGCGCAGAGGTTATTGTCACGTCCGGGAGCGATGAAAAGCTGGCGCTCGCCAAAAAACTGGGCGCCAGTCAGGGCGTCAACCGCCTGAAAAGTGACTGGGCTGAAGAAGCATTGGCGCTGACTCAGGATCGCGGCATCGACCATATTATCGAAACCGTGGGTGGGGAAAACCTGAAGCATTCCCTGCGTGCCGTTGCCGTTCACGGGCGTATCTCCGTCATTGGCGTGCTGGCCGGGACTGACATTTCGCTGCCTGCTGGTGAGCTGCTGCTGAAATCCCCCGTCATTCAGGGGATTGGCGTGGGACACCGCCGGGCGCTGGAGGATTTCGTCCGTGCTGTTGACGTCAAGGGACTGAAGCCGGTGATTGAGCATCGCTACCGTTTTAACGAGCTTGAACAGGCCCTTGAACATCTGGATCGCGGCGCATTCGGTAAAATCGTTCTCACCCGCGAATAAGTCGTCGTTCCCCGGGATAAGCGTAAAAGGGGTGTTTCTGTTGCGCAATGTCGCTCTATTTTTGTGTGCTTAATCGCGTTAGCATGAGGCAGCACTCATTTATCCCGGGGAACTCATGGCTATCAAACTCATTGCAATCGATATGGACGGCACGCTGCTGCTGCCAGACCACACTATCTCTCCTGCCGTTAAAAACGCGATCGCCGCCGCACGAGCGAAGGGCGTGAATGTGGTTCTGACCACGGGGCGTCCGTATGCGGGCGTACACAGCTACCTGAAAGAGCTGCACATGAATCAGCCGGGCGATTACTGCATCACCTATAACGCCGCGCTGGTGCAGAAAGCCGCAGACGGCAGCACGGTTGCGCAAACTGCGCTGAGCTATGATGACTACCTGTTCCTCGAAAAACTGTCCCGTGAAGTGGGCTCCCACTTCCATGCGCTCGATCGCAATACGCTCTACACCGCCAACCGCGATATCAGCTACTACACGGTGCATGAATCCTACGTTGCGACCATTCCGCTGGTGTTCTGTGAAGCCGAGAAAATGGATCCGGCGACGCAGTTCCTGAAGGTGATGATGATTGACGAGCCGGAGATCCTGGATAAAGCCATCGCGCGCATTCCGGCAGAGGTAAAAGAGAAGTACACCGTGCTGAAAAGTGCGCCGTACTTCCTCGAAATCCTCGATAAACGCGTCAATAAGGGCACCGGCGTGAAATCACTTGCTGATGCGTTAGGGATTAAGCAGGAAGAAATCATGGCGCTCGGCGACCAGGAAAACGACATCGCGATGATTGAATTCGCGGGCGTTGGCGTGGCAATGGATAACGCCATTCCTTCGGTGAAAGAGGTGGCTGATTTCGTCACAAAATCTAACCTCGAAGACGGCGTTGCCTACGCGATCGAGAAGTTTGTGCTGCAGTAACGCTTATTTTCAATCATCAGCCCCGGTTATCAACCGGGGCTTTTTTTGCCCTGAATTTATCGAATTGTTCTTTTTGTGATCTTGATTGTAGTACAAAATTAACTGATTGTACTACATTGTCACCACGGCAAAGACGAATGGCCTCACGTTTGTACTGCAAAAGTGAGGCGAAATTCAGCGGTCGCGGTAAAGTAGTGATGGACATACAGAGCACAAGGACTCTCCATGACTCTCAATAAAACCGATCGCATCGTTATTACGCTGGGCACCCAGATTGTGGGCGGTAAATACGTTCCCGGTTCGCCGCTCCCCGCAGAGGCTGAATTGTGCGAGGAGTTTGAAACCTCGCGCAACATCATCCGGGAAGTGTTCCGCTCGCTGATGGCGAAGCGGCTGATTGAAATGAAGCGCTATCGCGGCGCGTTTGTTGCTCCGCGCAACCAGTGGAACTACCTCGATACCGACGTGCTGCAGTGGGTGCTGGAAAACGACTACGACCCGCGGCTTATCGGCGCGATGAGTGAAGTTCGAAACCTGGTGGAGCCGGCAATTGCGCGCTGGGCAGCGGAACGCGCGACCTCCGGTGATTTGGCCCAGATTGAATCGGCTTTAAACGACATGATCGCCAATAACCAGAACCGGGAGGCGTTCAACGAGGCGGACATTCGCTACCACGAAGCGGTGCTGCAGTCGGTGCATAACCCGGTATTACAGCAGCTTAGCGTGGCGATCAGCTCGCTACAGCGAGCAGTATTTGAACGTACCTGGATGGGTGATGAGGCCAACATGCCAAAAACGCTCCAGGAACATAAAGCGCTGTTCGATGCGATACGGCATCAGGACGGCGATGCGGCAGAGCAGGCGGCGCTTACCATGATTGCCAGCTCGACACGAAGGCTGAAGGAAATCACATGACATCTCGCTACATCGCAATTGACTGGGGATCGACCAATCTGCGCGCCTGGCTTTATCAGGGCGAGCAGTGCCTGGAGAGCAGGCAATCAGAAGCAGGCGTGACGCGCCTGAACGGTAAATCCCCCGAGGCGGTGTTAGCAGAGGTCACACAAAACTGGCGCGACAGCGCCACGCCGGTGGTAATGGCGGGAATGGTGGGCAGTAACGTAGGCTGGAAAATTGCACCTTACCTGCCGGTTCCCGCCCATTTCTCCGCTATTGGCGAGCAGTTAACGTCCGTTGGCGACAATATCTGGATTATTCCCGGTTTGAGCGTCTCTCGCGACGATAACCACAACGTGATGCGCGGCGAAGAGACGCAGCTGCTTGGCGCGCGCGCTCTCTCTCCTTCTTCTGTCTACGTCATGCCCGGCACGCACTGTAAGTGGGTCCAGGCTGACGCTGAGCAAATCCACGATTTTCGCACCGTAATGACCGGCGAGCTGCACCATTTGCTGCTCAACCATTCGCTGGTCGGGGCCGGTTTACCTGAGCAGGAATCCTCGTCAGAGGCGTTTGCCGCCGGGCTTGAACGTGGGATCGCCTCCCCTGATGTGTTGCCGCAGCTTTTTGAGGTTCGCGCCTCGCACGTGCTGGGACTTCTCCCGCGCGAGCAGGTCAGCGAGTTTCTCTCCGGTCTGCTGATTGGCGCAGAGGTCGCCAGCATGCGTGAGTTCATCGCGCACGAGCAGGCCATTACGATTGTCGCAGGCGCATCGCTAACGTCGCGCTACGAACAGGCATTTCGCGCCGTTGGGCGTGATGTTTCGACGGTATCCGGCGACACGGCATTTCAGGCAGGAATAAGGAGCATCGCTCATGCAGTGGCAAACTGATCTTCCCCTTATCGCGATTTTGCGCGGCATCACGCCCGATGAGGCGTTAGACCACGTCGGCGCGGTTATCGACGCCGGATTCGACGCGGTAGAAATCCCGCTCAACTCGCCCGACTGGGAAAAAAGCATTCCGGCCGTGGTGGAGGTTTTCGGCGATAAGGCGCTGATTGGCGCAGGCACCGTGTTACAGCCTGAGCAGGTCGATCGGCTGGCAACGATGGGCTGCAGGCTTATCGTCACGCCCAATATTCAGCCTGAGGTGATCCGCCGCGCGGTGGGTTACGGCATGACAGTCTGCCCGGGCTGCGCCACCGCCACGGAAGCCTTTACTGCCCTTGATGCGGGAGCGCAGTCGCTCAAAATTTTCCCGTCATCAGCTTTTGGACCGGACTACATCAAGGCGTTGAAAGCGGTATTGCCCGCCAGCGTACCGGTCTTTGCCGTGGGCGGCGTAACGCCAGAAAACCTGGGCCAGTGGATGAGCGCTGGCTGTGTGGGCGCAGGGTTGGGTAGCGATCTTTATCGTGCCGGACAGTCCGTGGAACGTACCGCACAGCAGGCGGCAGCATTTGTGAAAGCGTATCGAGAGGCAGTGAAATGAAAATAACCAAACTCACCACGTACCGTTTACCCCCGCGCTGGATGTTCCTGAAAATCGAAACCGATGAAGGGGTTGTAGGCTGGGGCGAACCGGTGATTGAAGGGCGCGCGCGCACCGTTGAAGCGGCAGTACACGAGCTGGGCGAATACCTGATTGGTCAGGATCCGGCGCGCATTAACGACCTGTGGCAGGTGATGTACCGCGCGGGCTTCTACCGAGGTGGTCCGATCCTGATGAGCGCCATCGCCGGTATCGACCAGGCGCTGTGGGATATCAAAGGTAAAGTGCTTAACGCGCCGGTATGGCAGCTTATGGGCGGCCTGGTGCGCGACAAAATCAAAGCCTACAGCTGGGTAGGCGGCGACCGTCCTGCGGAAGTGATCGACGGCATCACGCGGTTACGCAATATCGGCTTTGACACCTTCAAGCTCAACGGCTGCGAAGAGATGGGCGTTATCGACAATTCGCGTGCGGTAGACCGGGCGGTCAATACCGTGGCGCAAATTCGTGAAGCCTTCGGCAACGAGATTGAGTTTGGCCTGGATTTCCACGGCCGCGTCAGCGCTCCGATGGCCAAAGTGCTGATTAAAGAGCTGGAGCCGTATCGCCCGCTGTTTATCGAAGAGCCGGTGCTGGCCGAGCAGGCGGAGTACTACCCGAAGCTGGCTGAACAGACCCACATTCCTATCGCGGCGGGTGAACGTATGTTCTCGCGCTTCGAGTTTAAACGCGTACTTGAAGCGGGCGGCATAGCGATCCTGCAGCCGGACCTTTCTCATGCGGGCGGCATCACCGAATGCTACAAAATTGCCGGGATGGCAGAAGCTTACGATGTGGCGCTGGCACCGCACTGCCCGCTCGGCCCAATCGCGCTGGCGGCCTGCCTGCACGTCGACTTCGTCTCCCGCAATGCGGTGTTCCAGGAACAGAGCATGGGGATTCACTATAACAAGGGCGCGGAACTGCTCGATTTTGTGAAAAATAAAGAAGACTTCTGCATGGAAGGCGGTTTCTTTAAACCGCTTACGAAGCCGGGCCTTGGCGTGGAAATTGACGAAGCTAAAGTCATTGAGCTGAGTAAGAATGCGCCGGACTGGCGAAACCCGCTGTGGCGTCATGAGGACGGCAGCGTAGCGGAATGGTAATCGCCATGCCGTAGACCCGGTAAGCCTCCGGGCAAAAATCATACATACAAAAATATAACCCTCTGTAAATTACAGGGCATGGTGAGCGGCTTCGCTATGCCCAAAATCTGGAGACAGATTGCGATGGATATTCCAGTTACCGCTACAAAAATCGGGCGTCGCCGCTACCTGACGCTGATGATGATCTTTATTACCGTGGTCATTTGCTATGTCGACCGCGCCAACCTTGCCGTGGCATCGGCCCATATTCAGGAAGAGTTTGGCATCACCAAAGCGGAAATGGGCTACGTCTTCTCGGCGTTTGCCTGGTTGTATACCTTATGCCAGATCCCCGGCGGCTGGTTTCTTGACCGCGTGGGTTCACGTCTGACCTACTTTATCGCCATATTAGGCTGGTCCGTGGCGACCCTATTCCAGGGCTTCGCCACCGGGCTGATATCGCTGATTGGCCTGCGTGCCATCACCGGGGTTTTCGAAGCGCCCGCGTTTCCGACCAACAACCGTATGGTGACCAGCTGGTTCCCGGAACATGAGCGCGCGTCCGCCGTTGGTTTTTACACCTCTGGCCAGTTTGTCGGCCTGGCGTTCCTGACGCCGCTGCTGATCTGGATCCAGGAGCTGCTGAGCTGGCACTGGGTGTTCATCGTCACCGGCGGGATTGGCATTATCTGGTCGCTAATCTGGTTCAAGGTCTACCAGCCGCCGCGTCTGACCAAAAGTATCACCAGGGCCGAGCTGGACTACATCCGCGACGGTGGCGGTCTGGTGGATGGTGATGCGCCGGTGAAAAAAGAGGCGCGTCAGCCGCTGACCAAAGCGGACTGGAAGCTGGTCTTCCACCGTAAGCTGGTGGGCGTGTATCTGGGGCAGTTTGCGGTCACCTCGACGCTGTGGTTCTTCCTGACCTGGTTCCCGAACTACCTGACGCAGGAAAAGGGGATCGCGGCGCTAAAGGCGGGCTTTATGACCACCGTGCCGTTCCTCGCCGCATTTTTCGGCGTGCTGCTCTCCGGCTGGCTGGCCGATAAGCTGGTGAAAAAAGGGTACTCGCTGGGCGTGGCGCGTAAAACGCCGATTATCTGCGGCTTGCTGATCTCAACCTGCATCATGGGTGCCAACTACACCAACGATCCGGTGTGGATTATGGCCCTGATGGCGGTGGCGTTCTTTGGTAACGGTTTCGCCTCTATCACCTGGTCGCTGGTGTCGTCCCTTGCGCCGATGCGGCTGATTGGCCTGACCGGCGGTGTGTTCAACTTTGTCGGCGGACTGGGCGGGATCACCGTACCGCTGGTCATCGGCTACCTGGCGCAGGACTACGGCTTCGGCCCGGCGCTGGTCTACATCTCTGCCGTGGCGCTGATCGGGGCACTCTCCTACATCCTGCTGGTGGGCGATGTGAAACGAGTAGGCTAATCACTGCGGATGTTTTACCCTGATGCACTCACCGTGCATCAGGGTATCCTCATGAAACAAATTACCTTCGCTTCCCGCAACCACCAGCTGACCAACATCAATACCTGGACGCCGGACAGCCAGTGGCTGGTCTACGACGTGCGCCCGTCAGGCGCGTCATTTACCGGCGAAACCATTGAGCAGGTCAACGTCGTTACGGGTGAGGTGGAGGTGGTTTATCGCGCTACTGACGGCGCGCATGTTGGCGTGGTGACCGTTCATCCGGCACAGGACAAATACGTCTTTATCCACGGTCCGAAAAAACCGGATGCTGACTGGCACTACGATTTTCATCATCGTCAGGGTGTGATTGTGCATCACGGTCAGGTGAGCAACCTGGACGCGATGGATATCACCGCGCCTTATACCGCAGGCGCGCTGCGCGGCGGCAGCCACGTGCACGTCTTCAGCCCGAACGGGCAGTTCGTCAGCTTCACCTATAACGACCATGTTTTACATGAGCGCGATCCGAAGCTCGATTTACGCAACGTCGGCGTGGCGGCACCGTTTGGCCCGATGAACCCGCAGGGGAATCATCCACGTGAATATTCAGGCACGTTCTGGAGCGTGCTGGTCAGCCGCACAACACCCAACCCGCAGCCGGGCAGCGATGAAATTAACCGCGCCTACGAAGAGGGCTGGGTGGGCAACAACAGGCTGGCATTTATCGGCGACACCCTCTCCGCGCAGGGCGAAAAAGTGCCTGAACTGTTTATTGTTAACCTGCCAGAAGACGAGCAGGGCTGGAAACGAGCGGGCGATGCGCCGCTGCAGGGCACCCCAGACACCCTGCCAGCGCCGCCTGCCGAGGTGAAGCAGCGTCGTCTGACCTTTACCCACCAGAGGGCCTACCCGGGTCTGGTGAACGTGCCGCGTCACTGGGTGCGCAGTAACCCCCAGGGGACGCAAATCGCGTTTCTGATGCGGGATGATAACGGCATTGTGCAGCTGTGGCTGATCTCTCCTGAGGGCGGCGAACCGCGCCAGCTGACGCGCACCGGGAGCGGTATTCAGTCTGCGTTTAACTGGCACCCTTCCGGGAACATGCTGGGATTTGTGCTTGAAAACCGAATCGCCTGCTGTGATGCGAAGACTGGAGAAGTGACGTTTTTGACGTCCGATCACGGCAATCCGCCGTCTGCTGATGCGGTCGTGTTTTCCCCGGACGGGCGCTTTATTGCGTGGATGCAAGAGACGGGCGGTTTCCGTCAGCTTTGGGTAACGGAAACCGCGAAGGACTAGCGCGGCGGCATCTCGGCGGGCGGGATAACGGCGTTTGTCGCCAGATTTTCCTGCTCGCTTTTCTCTACCCGTGAGCGCACGGAATCGTCCTTACGGAATACATCCCACGGCAGCAGAAGCGTATCCGCCACTGCTGTAAAGGGCATATCCAGGATAACCAGGGATTTGGTGCCCCAGTTCGTATCGTCATCGGAGATCATCGCCGCGCTGGCGCGCGTCCCCGGATATGTTCCTTCTTTACCGCCGGTGTGAGACATCACGCTCGAACACCCGCAAAGTAAAACCACCCCGCTGAACGTCGTCAGCTTTATCAGAACATTTTTCATCATCACTCAGTCATCGTTAATGGCACTGCATAGACCTGCAACTCAGGGTTATAGCGAGCCTTATCCGAAATGAATAGCCCGATAACCCCGCACTGTGGCAGCCATCGCAATTTAACCCTTTGTGCTGTTGTCCCAGAGTCTATGCGACAACCAGCAAAGTGCAAAAAAATCTCGCCTAAATAGTCTTGAAAAGCTCGGTTCCAGACCCATTTTAAGAATGTGACCCGATAACGAACACGCCTGATGGGTGCTCGGGGGCGCAAAGGCCTGTCCATGGTGGAAGGCTACAATTTCTCGCTGATTTCAGGAGTATTATCTATGCGTAACTTCGATCTTTCTCCGCTATACCGTTCTGCAATTGGTTTTGACCGCCTGTTTAACCATTTAGAAAATAACCAAAGCCAGAGCAACGGCTACCCTCCATACAATGTTGAGCTGGTTGACGAAAACCACTACCGCATCGCCATTGCCGTCGCCGGTTTTGCAGAAAACGAGCTGGAAATCACCGCGCAGGACAACCTGCTGGTGGTGAAAGGTTCCCATACGGCCGAGCAGAAAGAACGTACCTACCTTTACCAGGGCATCGCCGAGCGCAACTTTGAACGCAAGTTCCAGTTAGCCGAGAACATTCACGTTAAAGGCGCGAACCTGGTTAACGGCCTGCTGTTTATCGAACTGGAACGCGTGATTCCGGAAGAGAAAAAACCGCGCCGTATCGAAATTAACTAATTACGCGGGTCGCGCGGGCGGCCCACCCAGACTTGCTTGCCGTAACGGGAGCATATGCGAATCCATCAGGATTTGCAGGAACAACTGTGCACAAAATTAAACTGTGCCGAACTCGCTTCTCAGAAGGAGATTTAGTATGCGTAACTACGATTTATCCCCCCTGCTGCGTCAGTGGATTGGTTTTGACAAACTGGCTAATGCCCTGCAAAGCACCACCGAGCAACAGACATTTCCGCCGTACAACATCGAAAAAAGCGACGATAACCACTATCGCATCACCCTTGCGCTGGCCGGGTTCCGCCAGGAAGATCTGGATATCCAGCTCGAAGGCGCGCGCCTGACCGTGAAGGGTACGCCGGAAAAACAAGAGACCGAAACCCGGTGGCTGCATCAGGGTCTGGTTAATCAGCCGTTTAGCCTGAGCTTTACCCTGGCAGACCATATGGAAGTGTCCGGTGCGACGTTTACCAACGGGCTGCTGCATATCGATCTTATCCGTAACGTGCCGGAAGCCATCGCACCGCAGCGTATCGCCATTAGCGAGCGGCCGGCGTTGAACAGCTAATCCGCTTTACTCACAGACTGCACAAAGCCCTGCTCCGGCAGGGCTTTTTTGTGCGCCATCGCCCATACAACCGCATCCGGCTCTGAGAAAATCCTTGTTATAACTAAGGTTATGCCAAGGATGTGGATCATGAGTGATATCGCGTTAACCGTAAGCGTGTTGGCCCTGGCCGCGGTTGTAGGGCTATGGATTGGCAATATCAAAATCCGTGGCGTCGGGTTTGGGATTGGCGGGGTGCTGTTTGGCGGCATTTTTGTCGGGCATTTTGCTGACAAGCTCGGGCTGGTTCTCAGCGCCGATATGCTCCACTTTATTCAGGAGTTCGGCCTGATCCTCTTCGTCTACACCATCGGGATTCAGGTAGGGCCGGGCTTTTTCGCTTCCCTGCGCGTCTCCGGGCTACGGCTCAATCTGTTTGCCCTCGGCATTGTGGTGATGGGCGGGCTGGTCACCGCAATCCTGCACAAAATCTTTGCTATCCCGCTGCCCGTGGTGCTGGGCATTTTCTCCGGGGCGGTTACCAACACGCCGGCGCTCGGTGCCGGGCAGCAAATCCTTCGCGATTTGGGCATTGAACCCGGCATTGTCGACCAGATGGGGATGAGCTACGCCATGGCCTATCCGTTTGGGATTTGCGGCATTCTGCTCTCCATGTGGCTGGTCCGCGTCCTGTTTCGCGTTAACGTCGACAAAGAGGCGAAGGATCACGAAACCACGCTCACCAATGGCCATATGCCGATCAAAACCATCAACATTCGCGTCGATAACCCCAACCTGAACAATATGGCGATTCAGGACGTACCGATCCTGAACAGCGCCAATATTATCTGCTCCCGCCTTAAGCGCGACGACGTGCTGATGGTGCCTGCGCCCGGCACGATGATCCAGCAGGGTGACCTGCTGCACCTGGTCGGCCAGCCGGGGGATTTGAACAACGCGCGGTTGGTGATTGGTCAGGAAGTGGATACCTCGCTTTCAACCCGCGGCACCGATATGCGCGTGGAGCGTGTTGTGGTGACCAACGAGCACGTTCTTGGCAAGAAAATACGCGATCTGCAGGTAAAAGAGCGCTACGACGTGGTCATCTCCCGCCTCAACCGTGCGGGCGTCGAACTGGTTGCCAGCCCGGAGGCCAGCCTGCAGTTCGGGGATATCCTCAACCTGGTCGGACGCCCGTCGTCCATCGATGCCGTGGCGGATATGGTAGGCAACGCCCAGCAAAAACTGCAGCAGGTGCAGATGCTGCCGGTGTTTATCGGCATCGGGCTTGGCGTGCTGCTCGGCTCTATTCCGCTGTACGTGCCGGGCTTCCCGGTGGCGCTCAAGCTCGGCCTGGCGGGCGGGCCGCTGATTATGGCGCTGATCCTCGGGCGTATCGGCTGTATCGGGAAGCTCTACTGGTTTATGCCGCCGAGCGCTAACCTGGCGCTGCGCGAGCTGGGCATCGTGCTGTTCCTGGCGGTTGTCGGGCTGAAGTCCGGCGGGGATTTTATCGATACCCTGGTCAAGGGCGAAGGGATGAGCTGGGTCGGCTACGGCATCTTTATCACGGCGATCCCGCTGCTGACGGTGGCAATCCTGGCGCGGATGTTCGCCAAAATGAATTACCTGACGCTGTGCGGCATGCTGGCGGGCTCCATGACCGACCCGCCAGCGCTCGCTTTTGCCAACAACCTGCACGCCACCAGCGGCGCGGCCGCGCTCTCCTATGCCACCGTCTACCCGCTGGTGATGTTCCTGCGCATCATCACCCCGCAGCTACTGGCGGTGCTGTTCTGGGGGATGGGCTAACAGCTCTTCCGGGTGGATGCGCCGCAGATGGTAGTCCACCTGGTAATCGCTGGTATTTCGGAACATCACGGAATAATTGAGGAACTCGCCGCTGTCGCTGTAGGAGAGAGAGGTAATTCGCAGCAGTGGCGTCTGTTCCGGCAGATTCATATAACCGGCCAGCTGTTTATCTGCCAATACCGGCGTCAGGCTCTCGTAGTTGCCGCTGATGGTGATCCCGCACTCCTTCTCAATGTAATCAAACTTAGACCCCTCAAGATGCGCCAGCGACAGGTTGCGGAACAGCTTCACCGGCATAAAGCTGTCTTCCAGCATCAGCGGCTTTCCGTCCACGTAGCGCACCCGCCGTGAAAAGTAGATCCGCTCATCCACCTGGATCCGCAGCTGGCTGGCGATGGCGGGCGGGGCGGGCATCACTTCGAACTGCAGCACCTTGCTCTGCACCTCTTTTCCCTGCTGACGCAGCACCTCCACCAGCCCGGTCAGGTTAGTGGTTTCGTGGTGAACGTCTTTGCGCGAGACAAACGTTCCGCTGCCGTGCCGGCGCTCAACCAGCCCCCAGCTCACCAGCAGATCCAGCGCCTTGCGGATGGTCATGCGCGCCACGCCAAACTCCTG
The DNA here is from genome assembly GCF_014895875.1 of Enterobacter cloacae complex sp. P12RS. Lineage (NCBI taxonomy): Bacteria > Pseudomonadati > Pseudomonadota > Gammaproteobacteria > Enterobacterales > Enterobacteriaceae > Enterobacter > Enterobacter cloacae complex sp. P12RS. Next base: position 33,459 of record NZ_JADBQO010000013.1, on the reverse strand, counting down.
CGCCAGCGCTTTTTCACCAGGCAGCGGGCTGCCGATGTTGTAGTCCGATGAATTCAGCCGCAGCCGCAACCTGTCAGCAATTGATTTGTAGATCACCAGTAGACCTCTCTGCCCTTACCAGGGCGTGGAATGCGTCCTGACATGTCCATATTTACCGCAAGAAGTAGACCTGACTGGTCAAAATAAAACCATGAATGCGATCACGAATCGCAGCGGCACGCCATGTTCGCGCATCAGTAAGTTCTTATGCTCACCTCAGGCCAGCACAAAACCATAAAGGCCTCTACCCCTACAGGTTGTTACGTGAGGATTTAAAAATGCTCAGTCAAATACAACGTTTTGGCGGTGCCATGTTTACCCCGGTGTTGCTGTTTCCGTTTGCCGGGATCGTGGTGGGAATCGCCATCATGCTTCGCAACCCGCTGTTTGTCGGCGAAGCCTTAACCGCCCCCGATCATCTTTTCGCGCAGATCGTTCACATCATTGAAGAGGGCGGCTGGGCGGTGTTTCGCAATATGCCGCTGATTTTTGCCGTCGGCTTACCGATTGGCCTGGCGAAGCAGGCCCAGGGCCGCGCCTGTCTGGCCGTGCTGATTAGCTTCCTGACCTGGAACTACTTCATTAACGCGATGGGGATGACCTGGGGCCACTTCTTTGGCGTCGACTTCTCCGCCGAACCGACGGCGGGAAGCGGGCTGGCGATGATTGCCGGGATCAAAACGCTCGATACCAGCATCATCGGCGCCATCGTGATCTCAGGCATCGTCACCGCCATCCACAATCGCTATTTCGACAAGCCGCTGCCGGTCTTTCTGGGGATTTTCCAGGGCAGCTCGTTTGTCGTTATCCTCGCGTTCTTCGTGATGATCCCCTGCGCCTGGCTGACGCTGCTGGGCTGGCCGAAAGTGCAGATGGGTATTGAGTCCCTGCAGGCGTTCCTGCGCTCTGCCGGTGCGCTGGGCGTGTGGGTGTATACCTTCCTGGAACGCATTCTGATCCCAACGGGGCTGCACCACTTCGTCTACGGTCCGTTCATCTTCGGCCCGGCGGCGGTGGAGGGCGGTATTCAGGTCTACTGGGCGCAGCATCTGCAGGAATTCAGCCAGAGCACCTTGCCGCTGAAGACCCTCTTCCCGGAGGGTGGCTTCGCACTGCACGGCAACTCAAAAGTGTTTGGCTCGGTCGGGATTGCCTTCGCTATCTGGTACACCGCGTCGCCAGAAAATCGCGTCAAGGTGGCGGGCCTGCTGGTTCCGGCCACGCTAACTGCCGTGCTGGTGGGCATTACCGAACCGCTTGAGTTCACCTTCCTGTTTATCTCGCCGCTGCTGTTCGCCGTGCACGCCGTGCTGGCGGCCACCATGGCGACGGTGATGTACGCCTTCGGCGTCGTGGGGAACATGGGCGGCGGCCTGCTGGACCAGTTCCTGCCGCAAAACTGGATCCCGATGTTCCATAACCACGCCTCGACGGTGTTCACCCAGATCGGCATTGGTGTCTGCTTCACCGGCATCTACTTCGTGATCTTCAAAACGCTGATTGAGCGTCTGAACCTGAAAACGCCGGGCCGGGAAGAGAGCGAAATCAAACTCTACAGCAAGGCCGACTATAAGGCGGCGCGCGGGCAAACCACCGCCCCGGCGGCGGCCAGCCAGCAGGTTGGGCAAGCCGCCGGATTCCTGCAGGCGCTCGGCGGTGCAACAAATATCGAAAGCATCAACAACTGCGCCACCCGCCTGCGTATCGCGCTGGTGGATATGGCGAAAACCCAAAGCGACGACGTCTTCAAAGCCCTGGGCGCACATGGCGTAGTGCGACGCGGCAACGGCATTCAGGTAATTGTCGGCCTGCACGTTCCTCAGGTGCGCGACCAGCTGGAATCGCTGATGAAAACCCCTTTAACAAATGAACAAACCACCCTGACAGAGGCTATATCATGAAAAAATTCTCAGTTGTCATTGCAGGCGGCGGCAGCACCTTTACGCCTGGTATCGTCCTGATGCTGTTAGCCAACCGCGACCGCTTCCCGCTGCGCGCCCTGAAGTTCTATGACAACGACGGCGCGCGTCAGGAGACCATCGCCGAAGCGTGCAGAATCATCCTTAAGGAGCAGGCCCCGGAGATTGAATTCAGCTACACCACCGATCCAAAAGCGGCGTTTACCGATGTCGATTTCGTGATGGCGCACATCCGCGTGGGCAAATACCCGATGCGCGAAAAAGATGAAAAAATCCCGCTGCGCCACGGCGTGCTGGGCCAGGAAACCTGCGGACCGGGCGGTATCTCTTACGGCATGCGCTCTATCGGCGGCGTGCTGGAGCTGGTGGATTATATGGAACAGTACTCTCCGAACGCGTGGATGCTGAACTACTCCAACCCGGCGGCGATTGTCGCAGAAGCCACGCGCCGCCTGCGTCCGAACGCTAAAATACTCAACATCTGCGATATGCCGATCGGCATTGAAGGGCGCATGGCGCAGATTGTCGGCCTGAAAGACCGCAAAGAGATGCGCGTGCGCTACTACGGCCTGAACCACTTCGGCTGGTGGACGTCGATTGAAGACCTGAACGGCAACGATCTGATGCCGAAGCTGCGCGAATACGTGGCAAAAAACGGCTATGTTCCGCCTTCGGAAGATGCGCATACCGAAGCGAGCTGGAACGATACCTTTGCCAAAGCTAAAGACGTGCAGGCGCTGGATCCGGATACCATGCCGAACACCTACCTGAAGTATTACCTGTTCCCGGACTACGTGGTCGCGCATTCCAACCCGGAACGGACCCGCGCCAATGAAGTTATGGATCACCGTGAGAAGCATGTGTTCAGTTCCTGTCGGGCGATTATCGAAGCCGGCAACTCCGCCGCCGGTGAGCTGGAAATCGACGAACATGCGTCGTACATCGTCGATCTGGCGACTGCGATTGCCTTTAACACCCAGGAGCGGATGCTGCTGATAGTACCAAACAACGGTGCCATCCATAACTTTGACGCCGACGCGATGGTGGAGATCCCGTGCCTGGTGGGCCATAACGGACCGGAGCCGCTTACGGTGGGCGATATTCCGCACTTCCAGAAAGGGCTGATGAGCCAGCAGGTGGCGGTGGAAAAACTGGTGGTGGATGCCTGGGAGCAGCGCTCGTACCAGAAGCTCTGGCAGGCCATTACCCTGTCGAAAACCGTGCCGAGCGCCTCCGTCGCGAAAGCGATTCTGGATGACCTGATCGAGGCCAACAAAGAGTACTGGCCAGAGCTGCATTAATCGTCCTGACCGGCATCGCCCGATGCCGGTCTCCTTGTCCTTGTCGATTTACGCTATGCTGAAGCCTGCCCGTAGCACGACAAGGAACCTTCATGAAAATTTCCCGCCTCGGCGAAGCGCCGGACTACCGCTTCTCTCTGGCTAATGAACGCACGTTTTTAGCGTGGATCCGCACCGCACTGGGCTTTCTGGCCGCAGGTGTCGGCCTTGACCAGCTCGCCCCCGATTTTGCCACGCCGCTGATTCGTGAAGTGCTGGCGCTGCTGCTGTGCCTGTTCGCGGGCGTGCTGTCGATTTACGGCTACCTGCGATGGCTGCGCAATGAGAAGGCGATGCGCCTGAAGCAGGATCTGCCCTATACGCGCGGGTTACTCGTCATCAGCGTGATTCTGCTGGCGGTGGCGGGCGTGGTGATGGCACTGGTGTTCTATGGCGGATAGTCGCAAAGCGCGGCGCGAAGCGGACCCCGGCCTGCAGCCGGAGCGGACGTCGTTGGCCTGGCTGCGCACGCTGCTGGGGTATGGCGCGCTGATTGCCCTGGCGATTAAGCACAACTGGCACCGAACCGGGGTGCCATTCTGGATCTCTATTATTGTGCTGGCGCTGGTGGCCATCATTTTATGGCGCTATACCCGCAGCCGTAACCTGATGGACGTGGCGCAGAACGATTTTGTACAGCCGAAAGCAGTGCGGGATAAATTCCTGATTGCGCTGGCTGTTCTCTCGCTGTCGCTGCTGTTTGCGGTGACCCATATTCAGCAAATTTTGAGCCTGTAAACCGAGTGGCGGCTTAATTACTTCCCTTTAGCCAGATACTTCGCCATCTCGTCTTCCGGCACCATGCCGCCGCCGGTCGCCCACACCAGGTGGGTAACGCTGGCGTCTGAAGGCACGCGCAGCGGCCCGGCCATCCCCGCCAGTGCTGAAGGCTCAAGGCGGATCCCTTCCTCCTGCGCCATCCAGCCAAGCATGTCGTACATGCTCCGATCGGAAAGGGTATAGAACCCGTCGAGCAGGCGCTCCATCGCGCGGCCCACGAAGCCGGACGCGCGCCCAACCGCCAGACCGTCCGCCGCCGTCACGTTATCAATGCCCAGATCCTGCACTGCAATCGCATCATGCAGGCCGGTGTAAACGCCCAGCAGCATGCACGGCGAGTGCGTTGGCTCCGCGAAGAAGCAGTGCACGTTATCACCAAAGGCCAGCTTCAGGCCAAACGCCACGCCGCCAGGCCCGCCGCCTACGCCGCACGGCAGATAGACGTACAGGGGATGATCCGCATCCACCACGCGGCGCTGTTCGGTGAACTGCGCTTTCAGGCGCTCGCCCGCCACCGCATAGCCCAGGAACAGGGTGCGGGAATTCTCATCGTCAATGAAGAAGCAGTTCGGATCGCTTTCCGCCGCTTTGCGCCCTTGCTCCACCGCCACGCCGTAATCCTGCTCATATTCCACGACGATGACACCGTGGCTGCGCAGCCTGGCTTTCTTCCACTCGCGGGCGTCGGTGGACATATGGACCGTCACCTTAAAGCCGATGCGGGCGCTCATTATGCCAATGGATAACCCCAGGTTGCCGGTGGAGCCCACGGCAATGCTGTACTGGCTGAAGAAGGCCTTAAAGCGTGGCTCCAGCAGAATGCTGTAGTCGTCTTCGGTGGTCAGCAACCCGGCTTCCAGCGCCAGTTTTTCCGCGTGGGTCAGCACTTCATAGATGCCGCCGCGCGCTTTAATCGAGCCGGAAATCGGCAGGTGGCTGTCTTTTTTCAGCAGCAGCGTGCCGGGAATGGATTTGCCAGATTCTCTCTCCAGCCGCGCCTGCATTGCCGGAATGGCGACCAGTTCAGATTCAATAATCCCACCCGTTGCCGCCGTCTCCGGGAAGGCTTTCGCCAGATACGGCGCGAAGCGGTTGAGGCGCGCATGGGCATCGTCCACGTCGGCTTTGGTCAGCCCGACATAGGGCAGCCCTTCTTCAAGCGTGGTGGTGTTCGGGTTAAGCCAGGTGGTTTCTTTCAGGGCAATCAGATCCTCAACCAGAGGAAACTGTGCGGTTAAAGTGGTGATAGTTGCGTTTTCCATAATATGTCTCTTCGCGCTCAGATAATGAAAGAAAGCAGGAATGTGCCGCCAAGTGCAAGCACCGAGGCGATAAACGTCGCCGTCGTATAGTATTTGAAGGTCTCATTCAGGGTCGCGCCGCAGTATTGCTTCACAAGCCAGAAGAGAGAATCGGTCACGATCGTGCAGCCAATGGCGCCGGAACCGATGGCAATGGTGATGATCTCCGGGCTGACGTTCGGGTAGAGCGGCAGCATCGGCGCGACGATGGCCGTGGCGCCCATCATCGCGACCGTGGCGGAGCCTACGGCGGCATGCAGCACCAGCGCCACCAGCCAGGCGAGCAGGATAGGGTGCATGTGCAGGTTCGAGAGAATTTGCGCCAGCGAGTCCGCCAGTCCGCTGGTTTTCAGGATGGCGTTGAACGCGCCGCCCGCGCCGATAATCAGCAAAATGTTGGCGATAGAGCCAAAGCCGTGCTCGGTGTGCGTCAGCATCGCGCCCATGCCCATGTGCTGGCGGATGCCCAGCAGGTAGTAGGCGACAAACACGGCGATAAACATGGCGGTGATCGGGTTGCCGATAAACTCCAGCAGCGTATACAGCGTGCCGTCTTTTGCCATATTCAGTTCAGCGATGGTCTTCACCAGCATCAGGGCAATCGGCAGCAGCACCGTAAACAGCGTGGCGCCCAGCGACGGCAGGGTATGCTCCTCCCGCACCTTCAGGTCTGAAAATTCCGCCGGAACCGGTTTAAACGGCAGACGATTGCCGAGCAGCTTCAGGAACAGCGGGCCGCCGACCAGAGAGGCCATCAGGCCGACCATCAAACCGTAGACAATGACCGTTCCAACGTCCGCCCCTAATTTATTGGTCACAAACAGCGCGGCCGGATGCGGCGGCACCACGCAGTGCACCGCCATCAGCGCGGTACAGAGCGGAATGGCCAGCTTGAGCAGCGACGTGTGGGTCTTTTTGGCGATGGAAAACGCCAGCGGTATCAGCAGGACCACGCCCACTTCCACGAACAGCGTAATGCCGCAGATCAGGCCCACCAGCACCATAATCACGTCTGCTGACAGCCAGCGGCAGCGCTGCAACGTAATCCCGATGCGCTCTGCCGCGCCGGAAACCTCCATCATCTTGCCGAGAATGGTCCCAAGACCAATCACGGCCGCCAGGAAGCCCAGCGTGCCGCCAATCCCACTCTCAATGGCGTTTACCATATCCAGCGGGCTCATTCCCATCATTGCGCCGACGAAAAAGCTCGCCAGCAGCAGCGCGAGGAACGGGTGAAACTTTAGCTTAACGATGGTTAAAACAATCAACACAATGCTGACCAGCAGCGTTGCCACAACCCAGACCTGAGATCCCATATCTCACCTCACCCTTATGTCATCTGGGGGTATTGGACGAAAAAGCGGCGTGGGCTGACAAACGATATAAATTGGCGTTCAGGTGAGCCAGATTGAATCAACTGAGTGACTGCGCTCTAAAAAACGCGCTTAAACCGCATTAGGTTCACATATATTCACCCTTAAACAGTATGCTGAGCGCAGAAACCACGCGTGAGAATTGTGATGACCGATGCAAATGAAGCCAGAAACCGGCTGCTCAACGGCTGGCAGCTGTCGAAAATGTACACCTTTGAAGTGGCGGCTCGACATGAATCCTTCGCGCTGGCGGCGGAGGAGCTGTCGCTCAGCCCCAGCGCGGTGAGCCACCGCATCAACCTGCTCGAAGAAGAGCTCGGTATTCAGCTGTTTGTCCGTTCGCACCGTAAAGTCGAGCTGACGCAGGAGGGAAAGCGCGTTTACTGGACGCTAAAATCGTCCCTCGACACCCTGAATCAGGAGATCCTGGACATCAAAAACCAGGCGCTGTCCGGCACGCTGACGGTCTACTCCCGGCCGTCGATCGCTCAGTGCTGGCTGGTACCCATGCTGGGCGACTTTACCCGCCGCTATCCGTCGATTTCGCTCACCGTCCTGACCGGCAATGATTACATCAATATGCAGCGAACGGGGGTCGATCTGGCGCTCTATTTCGACGATACGCCGCCAAACCATCTGTCTCATCACTTCCTGATGGACGAAGAGATTTTGCCCGTCTGCTCGCCGCAGTATGCCCGCGAGCATGAGCTGTTGAAAAACCCCGATAACCTTAGCCACTGCACGCTGCTGCACGACCGTCAGGCCTGGAGCAATGATTCCGGTACGGATGAGTGGCTGAGCTGGGCGCAGCACTTTGCGGTGAATATGCCGCCATCGTCGGGTATTGGTTTCGATTGTTCCTACTTAGCGATTATTGCGGCCATCAACCACGTCGGCGTCGCGATGGGGAGAAAGCGGCTGGTGCAAAAACGGCTTGAACGGGGCGAACTGATCGCCCCGTTTGGTGACAAGACCCTGAAATGCCATCAGCACTACTATGTTTCGACGCTTTCGGGCCGACAGTGGCCGAAAATAGACGCCTTTATCGGCTGGCTGAGAGAACTGGCAGGTTGAAGAATTATTACGCTTTCGCGCTACACCAAATGTGAAAAAGCATGCTAAATACAGGTAATGCTTTCGATTTATCCAGGGTAAACCGTGTTAAAGCCTCTTATAGCGACCGCGTTACTGATCTCTTCCGGCTGGGCCATTGCCGCTGAGCCGCCGCTGACGGCTGCCCGTTATGCGCAGCAGCTGGGCGTCGGGATGGATGTGGACTGGGCGCGCACCGAGCGCGGCATACGCGAGTTCGACCCGCTGGTGGTTCGCGATTTTCGCGCAAAAGGCATTACCCACGTGCGCATTCGCGTCGCCGATGAGCCGACGGAAGCACGGCTGATCCACCTGCGCAAGCTGGTGGAAGCCTGCGAGCAATATGGCGTGATCCCGATTATCGCTTATCAGGCCGATGAATATAAAAACGACCCCAAAGCCGATAACGAGAAAGAGACGATCAACTGGTGGATTGCCGTGGCGCACTATTTCGGCCAGAGCTATCCGCTGCTGGGTTTTGACCTCATTTATGAGCCAGCCGACAAGCTTAACCACAACCTCGCGTCGTTAAACCGCGTGTATGAAAAAACCATTAAAGCGATCCACGACATCGACCCGCAGCGCATGATTTTCATTGCGCCGCGCCTGCGTGCCGCGCCGGAAGATTTATCCGGCCTGAAGCTGCCTGCGCACAGTCAAAACTACCTGCTGGCGGAGTGGCATATTTTCCCGTGGGGGCCGCTGAAAAATAGCGGTAAATACCCGTGGACGTCCGGCACGGCGGCTGAGAAGGCGGCTATCCGTAACCGCATCAGCGCCGCGCTGCGCTGGCAGCAAAAAACCGGGCACGTCAGTTGGGTTGGGGGCTGGGGCGTGGGGGAGTCAAACCACCTCACGCCAACCGCTTCGCAAATGGCCTTCGCCACCTTTATGGCCTGCGAGCTGCAAAAGGCGAAAATCCCGTATGCGCTTAACGCGGATTTCCAGTTTTATGACGGGGAAGAGGGGGCCTGGCGGCCTGCGCCGGAGCCGTTATTGCAGGCGATGATTGCGCCCGTCTGTGAAAAGCCCGGCGAGAAGCCGGGCCATCATGCGGTTAAACCGGCTGCTCGTGATGCGGAACGCGCGACGACAGCGGCAGCCAGCACAGTAAAATCAGCAGCCCCATTAGCGTCATCAGCAGGCCCAAACTAGCCTGCCCGGTCTGCGGCATCATGGCCGAGAGCCAGGCCAGCGCGCCGGAACCGATGTTCTGCAAACCGCCCACCAGCGCGCCCGCCGTGCCGGCGAGGAACGGGAACGGCTCCATCGCGCCGCTGGTGGCGAGCGGGAACAGCATTCCCGCGCCGAAGAAGAACAGCGCCGCCGGAATCAGCAGCGTCCAGACGGTCATCACGCCAAACAGCCCCGGGATCCACATCATCAGACCCGCCAGCAGGCAGCTGATCACGGCCTGCCACATCAGGGTTGAAAAGCGCTTGTTCTGACGCCCGGCAAACCAGGCGCCAAAGAACGCCGCCGGGATTGGCAGAATAAACAGAATGCTCACCACCATGCTGCTCAGGCCAAGACCCGCGCCCAGCAGCACGCCGGAGCAGGCTTCGAACACTGCAATACCCGCCAGGCCGCCGATCAGCATCAGCAGGTAGCAGGTAAACGCGCCGTTGCCGAACAGCGTCTTATAGCTTGTGAGAAGCTTCGTGCGCGGCGCGTCTTTTGGACGGGTTTCCGGCATCCAGCGCGCCATGCTGAAGGTGACAATTACGCAGAGCACCAGCAGAAAGGCGTAACAGGCGCGCCAGGACCACATTGTGTCCAGCAGGCCGCCAATCAGTGGAGCGAGAAGCGGGCTGACCAGAATGCCCATGTTTAACAGGCTGTTGGCGTGGCGGAGCTGGGTGCCCTGATACATATCGCGCGGTAAGGTTCGCGCCATCACCCCGCCGACACCCGTCCCAACGCCCTGCAGGGCGCTGGCGGCAATCAGTACGGTCAGGCTGTGGGTGGTAATGGCAATCACCGTCGCTACCATGAAAATGCTCATGCCCACCAGGATCACCGGGCGACGCCCGACGCGGTCGGAGAGCGGGCCGTAGAAGAGCTGTGAAACGCCATAGGTCAGCAGGTAGGCTGCCATCACGCTCTGCACCGCGCCTTCGCGGACGTTCAGTTCCTTTGCCATGTCGGCAATCGCCGGAATGTAGATGGTTTGCGCCATCTGACCGACGGCCACCAGTAACACCAGCATCAACAATAAGTTAACGTTCCTTTGCTTTTTCATGTCGCTGAATACTTTTGCCAAAAGAGAGAAATGAAGAATAAGTGACTACGCATTCCCATAAATGCGCGAGGAATCTACCACAGACAGATGACAATTTAAGCATTGTTGCGGTGAATGAAAAAACCGGGAAAGGCAGGATTTGTAAACAAGAACGGCAACTAATGTTGCCAGCGATTTACGCCAGACGCAGCAGAATAGCGCCGACAGCAATACCCAGCGCTGCCGCGATGCGCAGGCCCGCAACCTTCTCTTTTAAAAGGACAAAGGCGATCAGCGCCCCGAAAAGAATCGAGGTTTCACGCAGCGCGGCGACCACCGCCAGCGGCGCCTGCGTCATCGCCCAGAGGGCCAGACCGTAAGAGCCCATGGTCCCCACGCCGCCGAGCAGCCCTTTTTTCCAGTGCAGGCGCAGGTAGCTGGATGCCTCGCGCCGACGCGCCACCATCGCCCAGCCCAGCAGGCAGAAGCCGTTCATAAAGAAGGTCCAGAGCGTGTAGCCCAGCGCGGTGTCCGACAGCCGCACGCCGGTGCCGTCCACCAGCGTATACCCGGCGATAAAACAGGCGTTCAGCAGCGCCAGCCAGATCCCCCTGCGTGACTGCATGCGGCCATTCATCGCCATCGCCAGAATCGACAGGCAAATGACTCCGATACCGGACCAGGCTAGCCAGGAGAGATGGTCGCCGAGCGCCAGCACGCTGATCAGCGCCACCAGCAGCGGGGCGGTGCCGCGCATCAGCGGATAGGTCTGGCTCATGTCTGAGACCTGATAGGTCTTCGCCACAAGCACGGTGTAGACCACCTGTAAGGCGCAGGAGACGATCAAAAACGGCCAGCTTGCCGCAGAAGGCTGTGGTGAGAAGGGCAGTAAAATCAGGGCAATAATCGCGGCTGAGCCGCTAACGCCGATCGCAGAGTAGAGTTTATCCGTTCCGGCTTTAACGATAGCGTTCCAGCTGGCATGCAGCAGTGCGGCGAAAAGCAAAATGCAGAAAACGGTGATGGTCATGGCGTATTGGGTGATGAATTGTCACTCAACTGTAACATTCACATCCTGATGCCGCCAGCCGGTTACACCGCACAAAAAAGGCGGTGCGTCACCCGTGGTTCGTCTGAGACCAGCGTAAAACCGGCTCGATTGTAAAATCCGTACGCGCTGTCCGGCGCGTGAGTATTCAGAAAATCAAACCAGATGCTGGCATCCGCCATCACTACGGTTAAAAGCTGTTTTCCAATGCCCAGCCCGCGGCACTTCTCGCTGACGTAGAGATGGCGAATGCGTCCGGCACGCGGCTGCTGGCTGAACGGATCGCGGTTGAGGCCACACACGCCCACCAGCTTGCCGTTAAGAAACGCACCCAGCAGCTTTTCACCCGGCGCGTTAAAGCGGTTCTCACCCCGCAGCCAGTTCTCTTCCAGCCTGCGCAGCATGTTGAAATTCAGCGCGATACTTTCCGCCTTCAGGGCGATATACCCCGGCTCATCCGGTGTGACAGGCTCAATTAACAGACGCGACATAGCATTCCCTCGTTATTAAAGAGGGGCGGTTGCCCGCCCCTCTCAGGTGCGACTTGAACCTGAATTACCGAACGTATTTCAGGACAGCATCAAGCAGTTGCAGTACTGCAACAATGAGTTTGAGGATAAGTATCACCATATCCACTACGCTCATACGCGTCTCCTTTTGGTTAAAAGGAGCACGATGCTGGCGTACCTTTCCGCCGCCTGTTGCCAGCACCTGGATTGACGTAACACAGTGTGCTCACTTCAGGGGTTAAGGCACTGACGGCACCACCCGTTTCAGCCAGGACTTCGTTGCGCCGGTAAACTGCGGCCCCCTCGCTCACTGCGAACACCCTCAGTATAGATAAATACTGTATGTATGAACAGTATTTTTTGGACAAAATTTAGAAGGTGATCCATACTCAAAAACGTCAAAATCCGTGCCGGAATTGCGCGTTCGAGTTCTATCGCGTATACTTTTCGCGTTGACGTAACACAGTGTGTTCTGCGGCGACCAACCGCAAAACCCTGATAAAAACCTCGCTCCGGCGGGGTTTTTTTGTTTTCTGGTCTGCCCACAAAAAAATACCGGGATAAGCGGTGGCCTGGTCAGGCTTCTTAAGAAATCAATTTTATGCAGGGGAACCAGGATAGTTTTACGAGATGCAGCACCAAATAAGTCATTTAATATAAAAAACAGACTCGCCAGGATATTAAAACCGCATCGTATATAGCCTTAAAAAATAATATTCAATCGAATTATTTTTCTCGTGAATGTATTTTTGAGGCAATTCACCAGTTTGAATTACACTGCTTTTCATTGTATATTTTTATAGCCACAATCATGATATGGATATCTTATGCAAGCATCGGATTATTTGAAGATGAAGTTCCAGGGCGACAGACAGTTGGCTATTTATGGACAGCAAGGCGTTGCCGGGACATGGAAAGCATTAAAGGGAATCGGCTCTGATATCTATTCAGGAATGGAGCGTGTAAGCTGGTACTCATCATGCTTAATCCCCAGCTATCACGATGTATGTGATGAGCTTCTCTCAGAAGAAAAGAGAATGTACCTCTCCATTGTGTCTCTTTACCGTTATCGTGATGTAATAGCACAGATGCTCTATCTTTATTTTAAAAGTGTTCTAAATGACTCTAAAAATGGAAATGAACAAAATCGCGCCCGCAAGACGGGTTCACAAGTAACCGGATTTGTTAAAAATATCCCGACAAGCAAAGCAGCGCGTTTAGCAATAGCATGGGGGTTGGCAATATATCTTTCCAAATCTGGCCTGCTCTCAGAAATCGTCGTCGAACGGCTTGCACGTCGCGTACCGAACGTTGTAATGGCATTTCAATTGATTGGCACGGACCAGAAGTGCGCGCTTGCTGCTCGTCGCCTGAAAACGTTGGACCCAAAGTATTACGCCACCCTCTATGCCGCACAACTGGAAATGCTCTATTACTTTATTGAACCATTCCTGTCTGAACTGATTAAGAAGGTTCAAATGGGTTTCTACAGGGATTTTGAAGCGATTTACGACGACTTAAGGGACAAGTAGCGTGTTTAAGAGTCTGTTATCAATTCTCTTTACGGATATTTTATTTCCCGTTTATGTTTTTGTATGCGCCTCTTTTTTTCTATGGTTGGTACCTGACCACTGGGTATTACTCACATTTATTGCTATCGGTGTATTTATCCTTGTTCATCCAATAATTTTTGGTCGTTTTGATAAGTACGATTGATTTTTAAAAAAAAAGGTATTCGTTATGTCAAATCCGGCTTATTTATTTCTTACAGATGAAAATGGTTCCCCCATGGTTGGCCCCTGCCTTGTGACAGGGCGTGAAGGTGCAATTGAACTCAAATCATTCACTCATAATGTCAACATTCCAGTCGACGGGAATACCGGGAAATTGACGGGCACGCGCATACACATGCCCATCATGTTCCAGAAAGAATTTGATCGTGTAACCCCGCTTCTCTTTCGCGCGCTGAGTACGGGAAGAACACTCCAGTCAGCCACCATTAAGATGTATCAGATTAATGAGGCGGGTTTAGAACAGGAATATTTTAATATCCTCCTGGAGAATGTGAAAATAACTTCAATCACACCTGACCTGTATCCCGGCGCAAACACGGGAACACACCTTGAAACGGTTCTCATACGCTATGAGAAAATCACCTGGAAGCATTGCGACGGCAATGTCATGTATAGTGACTCCTGGAATGAGCGAGCAACGTACTGAAACGTGATCCCTGACGCATTTTTGCGCAGATGAAAATATTTCCATTGTCACGCCCGAAAACCTGTGTTTGTATAAATTCAATCAATGATTCCAAACACAGGTCCCCAATGACTTCATCCATCTTCACTTCGACCCTACTAAAAACTGCGCAACCTGCCGCAGTGGTCGTCGTGCGTGTGGTGGTGGTCGTCGGCAATGCGCCGTAGGGACTGGATCAACACACGAATCCAAAACCCCGCCGGCGCAAACCGGGCGGGGTTTTTCGTTTAGGACCCTCCCCGGAAAGTCGGCCCAGAAGAAAAGGACTGGAGCATGGCAAGTTCGGGCACAACATCCACAAAGACGCGTTTTACAGGCGCGCAGCTGATTGTTCATTTACTGGAACGACAGGGCATCACCACGGTTGCGGGTATCCCGGGTGGAACCGTGCTGCCGCTGTACGATGCGTTGAGCCAAAGCACGCAGATCCGCCACGTGCTGGCGCGTCACGAGCAGGGGGCAGGCTTTATCGCTCAGGGCATGGCGCGTACGCAGGGCAAACCGGCGGTCTGTATGGCCTGCAGCGGCCCCGGCGCAACCAACCTGGTGACCGCCATCGCCGACGCGCGCCTCGACTCCATTCCGCTGATCTGCATTACCGGCCAGGTGCCGTCCTCGATGATCGGCACCGATGCGTTCCAGGAAGTGGACACCTACGGCATCTCTATCCCCATCACCAAACATAACTATTTAGTTCGCGATATCAGCGAGCTGCCTCAGGTTATCAGTGATGCGTTCCGCATTGCGCAGTCTGGCCGCCCGGGCCCGGTGTGGATAGACATTCCTAAGGATGTCCAGACCGCAGAGATCGAGATCGACGTGTTGCCGGAGCCGGGCGAGCGCGCCCCCGCGCCGGAATTCAGCGCTGAAAGCGTGCGCGACGCTGCCGCCATGATTAATGCAGCCAAACGCCCGGTGCTCTATCTGGGCGGCGGGGCGATTAACGCTGCGGATGAAATCCGCCAGTTTGCGGAAAAGGCCAACCTGCCGACCACCATGACCCTGATGGCGCTGGGTATGCTGCCTAAAGCGCATCCGTTGTCATTAGGCATGCTGGGCATGCACGGCGCGCGTAGCACCAACTACATCCTGCAAGAGGCGGATTTGCTGATTGTTATGGGGGCACGTTTTGATGACCGGGCGATTGGCAAAACCGAGCAGTTCTGCCCGAACGCCAAAATTATTCACGTGGATATTGACCGCGCCGAGCTGGGTAAAATCAAACAGCCGCACGTGGCGATTCAGGGCGACGTGGCCGAAGTGCTGGCGCAACTGATCCCGCAGACGGACGCAACTGACCGGGCCGACTGGCGTCAGCTGGTGGCGGATCTGCAACGCGAGTTCCCGGGCGCCATTCCAGCTGAGGGCGACCCGCTGAGCCACTACGGGCTGATCAACGCCGTGGCCGCCTGCGTGGACGACAGCGCGATTATCACCACTGACGTGGGCCAGCACCAGATGTGGACCGCGCAGGCGTATCCGCTGAATCGTCCGCGCCAGTGGCTGACCTCCGGCGGCCTCGGCACCATGGGCTTCGGCCTGCCGGCGGCAGTAGGCGCGGCGCTCGCCAACCCGGACCGCAAGGTTATCTGCTTCTCCGGCGACGGCAGCCTGATGATGAACATTCAGGAGATGGCGACTGCAGCCGAAAACCAGTTAGACGTGAAAATCATCCTGATGAACAATGAGGCGCTGGGCCTGGTACACCAGCAGCAGAGCCTGTTCTACAAGCAGGGCGTGTTTGCGGCGACCTATCCGGGGATGATTAACTTTATGCAGATTGCCGCCGGCTTTGGCCTGCACACCTGCGATCTGAACGCGGAAGAAGACGCCCACGCGGCGCTGCAGGCGGCGATTTCTCGTCCCGGCCCGGCGCTGATCCACGTGCGTATCGACCCTGAACAAAAAGTGTATCCGATGGTGCCGCCGGGTGCGGCCAATACTGAGATGGTGGGGGAATAAACCATGCAGAAACAACATGATAACGTCATTCTGGAACTCACCGTCCGCAACCACCCTGGCGTTATGACCCACGTCTGTGGGCTGTTTGCCCGCCGCGCGTTTAACGTGGAAGGTATTCTCTGCCTGCCGATTCAGGGCAGCGAGCACAGCCGCATCTGGCTACTGGTCAACGACGATCAGCGTCTGGAGCAGATGATGGCGCAGATCGACAAGCTGGAAGACGTCACCAAAGTGGCGCGCAACCAGTCCGATCCCACCATGTTTAACAAAATTGCGGTGTTTTTCGAGTAAATCGCTTAAGGTAAGCGTCTTTCGCTCTTGTAGGCCGGATAAGCGCAGCGTCATCCGGCTTTTTCAGATCGCAGGAACACACATGACCACCATCGCTCTCATCGACGACCACCTTATCGTCCGCTCCGGCTTTGCCCAGCTTCTTAACCTCGAACCGGATTTTCAGGTCGTGGCCGAGTTTGGCTCCGGTCACGAGGCGCTGGCGGGCCTGCCGGGGCGCGGGGTGCAGGTCTGTATCTGTGACATCTCGATGCCGGATCTCTCCGGGCTGGAGCTGTTGAGCCAGCTGCCGAAAGGGATGGCGACGATCATGCTCTCGGTTCACGACAGCCCGGCGCTGGTCGAGCAGGCGCTCAACGCGGGGGCGCGCGGCTTCCTCTCCAAACGCTGTAGCCCGGACGAGCTGATCGCTGCCGTGCGCACCGTCTCCACCGGCGGCTGCTACCTGACGCCGGATATCGCCATCAAGCTGGCGGCCGGACGTCAGGATCCGCTCACCAGACGCGAGCGCCAGGTGGCGGAGAAGCTTGCCCAGGGCATGTCGGTGAAAGAGATTGCCGCCGAGCTGGATCTGTCGCCGAAAACCGTGCACGTCCACCGCGCCAACCTGATGGAAAAACTCAACGTCAGCAATGACGTCGAGCTGGCGCGCCGCATGTTCGACAGCTGGCAATGAGTCCCGTGTTTTCGCGGCTGATCGCCGTCGTTGCCAGCTTTTTTATCTTCTCCGCCGCATGGTTTTGCCTGTGGAGCATCAGCCTGCACCTGGTGGAGCGTCCGGAGCTGGCGGTGCTGCTGTTTCCCTTCGGCCTGCGTCTGGGGCTAATGCTCCAGTGCCCGCGCGGCTACTGGCCCGTTTTGCTCGGCGCGGAGTGGCTGATGCTGGTCTGGCTGGCGCAGGAGGTGGCCCTCGCGCATCTTCCCTTATTGATGACCGGAAGCCTGCTTACGCTTCTCCCCGTTGCCCTGATTTCCCGCTACCGCTACCAGCGCGACTGGCGCACGCTGCTGCGTCAGGGGGCGGCGCTGATTGCCGCCGCGCTGTTACAATCCCTGCCGTGGATCGGCGAGAAGGAGATGCTTAACGCCCTGCTTCTGACCCTGACCGGTGGTCTGACCCTCGCGCCGACCTGTCTGGTTTTCTGGCACTACCTCACCAGCACCGTCTGGCAGCCGCTCGGCCCCGCGCTGGTCTCCCAACCGGTGAACTGGCGCGCCCGACACCTCATCTGGTATTTGCTGCTGTTTATGGTGAGCCTGTGGCTGCAGCTTGGTCTGCCCGCCGAGCTTTCGCGCTTCACGCCGTTTTGCCTGGCGCTGCCGATCATCGCTCTGGCCTGGCACTACGGCTGGCAGGGGGCGCTGATCGCCACGCTGATGAACGCCATCGCGCTGATCGCCAGCCAGACCTGGCACGATCATCCGGTGGATCTGCTGCTCTCGCTGCTGGCCCAGAGCCTGACCGGACTGCTGCTCGGCGCGGGCATTCAGCGTCTGCGCGAGCTGAACCAGTCCCTGCAAGCCGAGCTGGCGCGCAACCGACGTCTGGCGGAGCGTCTGCTGGAAACCGAAGAGAGCGTGCGGCAGGAGGTGGCTCGCGAGCTGCACGATGATATCGGCCAGACCATAACCGCCATCCGCACGCAGGCGGGCATCGTCCAGCGTCTGGCGGCGGATAACGCGGGCGTGAAGCAGGGCGGGGCGCATATCGAACAGCTTTCGCTGGGTGTCTATGACGCCGTTCGCCGCTTGCTGGGACGGCTGCGTCCGCGCCAGCTTGATGATCTGTCGCTGGAGCAGGCGATACGCTCCCTGATGCGCGAGATGGAGCTGGAAAGCCGCGGCATTGTCAGCCATCTCGACTGGCGCATTGATGAATCATTGCTCAGCGAAGGCCAGCGCGTGACGCTGTTCCGCGTCTGTCAGGAGGGGCTGAACAATATCGTTAAACATGCCAATGCAAGCGCGGTGACGATCCAGGGCTGGCAGCAGGACGAGCGCCTGATGCTGGTGATTGAAGACGACGGCTGCGGCCTGCCGCCGGGCTCCGGCCAGCAGGGCTTTGGCCTGGCGGGCATGCGCGAGCGCGTCAAGGCGCTGGGCGGCACGCTGACCCTCTCCTGCACCCACGGGACGCGCGTCAGCGTCAGTTTGCCGTTAAGGACGTACCATGTTTAAAACCCCAACCAGCGCGGCTCCGTTGCGCGACAAGGCGGAAATCGACGCCCGCTACCGCTACTGGCGTCGCCATATCCTGATCACCATCTGGCTCGGCTATGCGCTGTTCTACTTCACCCGTAAAAGCTTCAACGCCGCCGCGCCGGAAATCCTCGCCAACGGCGTGATGACGCGCACCGATATCGGCCTGCTGGCGACGCTGTTTTACATCAGCTACGGGCTGTCGAAGTTCTTCTCCGGCATCGTCAGCGACCGCTCCAACGCGCGCTATTTCATGGGTGTCGGGCTGATCGCCACCGGCGTGGTGAACATCCTGTTTGGCTTCTCCACCTCGCTGTGGGCCTTCGCCCTGTTGTGGGCGCTGAACGCCTTTTTCCAGGGCTGGGGCGCGCCGGTCTGCGCCCGCCTGCTCACCGCCTGGTACTCGCGCAACGAGCGCGGCGGATGGTGGGCAATCTGGAACACCGCGCATAACGTTGGCGGTGCGCTGATCCCGATGGTGGTGGGAGCCGCAGCGCTGCACTACGGCTGGCGCACGGGGATGATGATTGCCGGTGCCCTCGCGATTGTCGCCGGGCTGTTCCTCTGCTGGCGCCTGCGCGACAGGCCGCAAACCGTCGGCCTGCCGGCGGTGGGCGACTGGCGGCACGACGAGATGGAGATCGCTCAGCAGCAGGAGGGCGCCGGGCTGTCCCGCCAGGAAATCCTCACCAAATACGTGCTGAAAAATCCGTACATCTGGCTGCTGTCCCTCTGCTACGTGCTGGTCTACGTGGTGCGCGCGGCGATCAACGACTGGGGCAACCTGTACATGTCCGAGACGCTCGGCGTGGACCTGGTGACCGCTAACTCTGCGGTCACAATGTTTGAGCTGGGTGGGTTTATCGGCGCGCTGGTGGCGGGCTGGGGCTCGGACAAGCTGTTCAACGGCAACCGCGGCCCGATGAACCTGATTTTTGCCGCCGGGATTTTGCTCTCCGTGGGCTCGCTGTGGCTGATGCCGTTCGCCAGCTACGTGATGCAGGCGGCGTGCTTCTTCACCATCGGCTTTTTTGTCTTTGGCCCGCAGATGCTGATCGGCATGGCGGCGGCGGAGTGCTCGCACAAGGAGGCGGCAGGCGCGGCGACGGGCTTTGTCGGGCTGTTTGCCTACCTCGGCGCGTCGCTCTCCGGCTGGCCGCTGGCACGGGTCATCGACGTCTGGCACTGGAGCGGGTTCTTCGCGGCGATCGCCATCGCGGCGGGCATTTCCGCCTTGCTGCTGCTGCCGTTTTTGCACGCCCAGGCGCCGCGCGAAGCGTGACGTGCCTCACCTTTTGTTGCCGAGTGCCGCAAAACTAGGAAATTTTCCCGGTTTCACCTGGACGCTGTCTCAGGCATCTCTCCCGGCTGATTTTTACAATGCTGCAAAAATCAGCTCAGGAGTAAACCAACCATGCTGGCCTTCTTAAACCAGGTGCGCAAGCCGACCCTGGATCTGCCGCTCGACGTGCGGCGCAAGATGTGGTTCAAACCGTTCATGCAGTCTTATCTGGTGGTCTTCATCGGCTACCTGACCATGTACCTGATCCGCAAAAACTTTAACATCGCGCAGAACGACATGATCTCCACCTACGGGCTGAGCATGACGCAGCTGGGGATGATTGGCCTGGGCTTCTCCATCACCTACGGGGTGGGGAAAACGGTTGTGTCCTACTACGCGGACGGCAAAAACACCAAGCAGTTCCTGCCGTTTATGCTGATCCTCTCCGCCATCTGTATGCTCGGCTTCAGCGCCAGCATGGGCGCGGGCTCCATCAGCCTGTTCCTGATGATCGCCTTCTACGCCCTGAGCGGTTTCTTCCAGAGCACCGGCGGGTCGTGCAGCTACTCCACCATCACCAAATGGACGCCGCGCCGTAAGCGGGGTTCGTACCTCGGCATGTGGAACATCTCCCACAACCTCGGCGGGGCGGGTGCGGCAGGCGTGGCGCTGTTTGGCGCGAACTATCTGTTCGACGGCCACGTGATCGGCATGTTTATCTTCCCGTCGATTATCGCCCTGATCGTCGGCTTTATCGGCCTGCGCTTCGGCAGCGACTCCCCGGAATCCTACGGCCTCGGCAAAGCCGAAGAGCTGTTCGGCGAGGAGATCAGCGAAGAGGACAAAGAGACCGAAGAGAACGAGATGTCCAAATGGCAGATCTTTGTTGAGTACGTGCTGAAAAACAAAGTGATCTGGCTGCTGTGCTTCTCGAACATCTTCCTGTACGTGGTGCGCATCGGCATCGACCAGTGGTCAACGGTGTACGCCTTCCAGGAGTTGAAGCTCTCGAAAGAGGTGGCGATTCAGGGCTTCACCCTGTTCGAAGTGGGCGCGCTGGTCGGCACGCTGCTGTGGGGCTGGCTCTCCGACCTCGCCAACGGCCGCCGTGCGCTGGTGGCCTGCGTCGCGCTGGCGCTGATTATCGCCACGCTCGGCATCTACCAGCACGCCAGCAACCAGTACGTTTACCTGGCGTCCCTGTTCGCACTCGGCTTCCTGGTGTTTGGCCCTCAGTTGCTGATTGGCGTGGCGGCCGTAGGGTTCGTGCCGAAAAAAGCGATCGGCGCCGCCGATGGGATTAAAGGCACCTTCGCCTACCTGATCGGCGACAGCTTCGCCAAGCTGGGCCTGGGGATGATCGCCGACGGTACGCCGATTTTCGGCCTCACCGGTTGGGCGGGCACCTTCGCGGCGCTGGATGCGGCAGCGATTGGCTGTATCGTCCTGATGGCGATGGTCGCGGTGCTGGAAGAACGTAAAATTCGCCGCGAGAACCGCGCGCAGAAATTAAAAGCGGCCTGAGTGTGCAGGTAACTTCTTTGCCCGGCTGACCGCCGGGCTTTTTTTATTTGCTCGTCCTACCTTTACCCCGCTTTACACACCCACTCCTCTCCATGCTCTACAGTGTTTTTTGCTGCCGCCTTTCGTGCAGCCTTAGCCCCTTTTGCTAACGGAGAGCTTGCATGTTAACCCGACGATTGTCCTGCCTGGCGCTGCTGATGGCGCTGGCGTCCCCCGCAATGGCTGCGGATGCCCCCACCTACGGCGAGAAGCTGGAAGGTTTCGACTACGGCTGGCCGGTAAAACACTTTACCTTTACCTCGCAAAACCAGTCTCTGGATATGGCTTACCTGGACGTGAAGCCGGAAAAACCCAACGGACGTACCGTGGTGCTGATGCACGGCAAAAACTTTTGCGCCGGCACCTGGGACGGCACGATCCGTGCGCTGTCGGCCAGCGGGTATCGCGTGATCGCACCCGACCAGATTGGTTTCTGTAAATCCACCAAGCCGGCGCATTATCAGTACACCTTCCAGCAGCTGGCGGACAACACCCACGCGCTGCTCACATCGCTTGGCGTCGATCGCGCGACGGTTATCGGCCACTCGACCGGCGGCATGCTGGCAACCCGCTACGCGCTAATGTGGCCGCAGCAGGTAGAGCAGCTGGTGATGGTGAACCCGATAGGCCTGGAAGACTGGAAAGCGCGCGGCGTGCCGCATATCACGGTTGACCAGTGGTACCAGCGCGAGCTGAAGGTCAGCGCCGACGGCATTCGTCAGTACGAGAAAAATACCTACTACGCCGGGGAGTGGAAGCCGGAGTACGAACGCTGGGTCACGATGCTTGCCGGGCTGAACAACGGGCCGGGTAAGGCGCGCGTGGCGTGGAACTCGGCGCTGCTCTACGACATGATCTACACCCAGCCGGTCATCTATGAATTTAGCGACCTGAAGATGCCGGTATTATTGATGATCGGCACGAAGGACAACACCGCCATCGGGAAAGACCTCGCCCCGCCGGAGGTCCGCAAGACGCTTGGCAACTATGCGGTGCTGGGCAAAGAAACGGCGAAGCGCATCCCGCACGCGACGCTGGTGGAGTTTAACGACATGGGCCACGCGCCGCAGATGCAGGATCCCGCACGCTTTCACGAGGCGCTGTTGAAGGGGCTTCAGGCGCGCTGACGGGTCTCCAGCAACAGCCCGCGCAGCCACGCCTGCGCGGGATTGCTTACATCGCATTTATCCAGCTTTTTTCGGTTCACTATTCTGGCCGTAGCCGCTGTCGACACGCTGCGTTTCCCGCTATGATGAGCGGCTAGTCTAAGGAGAACGCATGGTCTGGATAATGCTGGCAACGCTTGCCGTGGTGTTTGTGGTGGGATTTCGCGTCCTGACCTCAGATTCCCGCCGCGCCATCAAACGTTTAAGCGAACGGCTGGGGATTACCCCGATGCCAATCGAGTCGATGATTGACCAGTTCGGTAAAACACCGGGCAATGAATTTATCCGCTACCTTGAGCGGCCTGACGAGGCGCATCTGCAAAACGCCGCGCAGGTGCTGCTCATCTGGCAGGTCTGCATTGTCGACGGTAGCGAAGAGAATCTGCATACCTGGCACCGTATGCTGCGTAAAGCCCGCCTTGCCGCACCCATTACCGATGCGCAAATTCGTCTGGCACTTGGCTTTATGCGCGAAATGGAGCCCGATCCGCAGGAGCTGAACGCCTTCCAGCTGCGCTATAACCAGCTATTTCTGCCGGAAGAAGGTGTGTTTTATCTGCATTAAGCCTTTTTGCCGCACAAGATATTCTGAGCGTTCAGGATCTCCTCTCTGTTTTCATTGAGGCGAGTTGCGGCATAGATATCAATATTTAATCTCTTTGCCTCATCGTCCGTTAGTTCGCGATAGCATAGCCCCTCCTGATTGAAGGTGCATTTTGACTGAGGCAGCAGCGCAAACCCTTTCCCTCTTGCGATACGGCTTAGCATCACGAGGGAATCATCCGGCTCTTTAATACGCTTCAGCGGCGTTTTCAGCGTGTCAAAGTAGCTTTCGCATTTATCATAGAATGACGGATTAGCGCTTCTCGAAAACCAAAAAAGTGGAAGATCGCTAATGTCTTCCAGCGAGACTTTCTCTTTCAGACTGGCAGGATGTAAAGAAGGCATTGCGATGAGCAACGGTTCCTGGCAGACCCAGCGGTATTGAACAATGTCTTCATGACCCGTTCCTTTTTCCCCGGTCAGCACCAGATCCAGCATATTTTTAGACAAGCTTTGCAGCAGCTGTGCTGACGTCAGGTCGGGCGTTTCAACGTCATCTCCGGCGTTCATTTTTTGAAGCTGGGTATTTACAGGTTCAATATATTCAAAATTAAGCGTGCGCGTGAGACCGATGCGCAGATTCGTTTCTGAAGAGTGAGGGTCTTCTTTTAAGCTGCTGATGTCTTTGAGTATTTTTTCTGCCTGAACGACCAGCGCTCGGCCTGCTTCAGTGAGGCTAACGTCATGCGTACTGCGACTGAACAACTGACGTTTCAACACCGCTTCAAGGCATTTTATCTGACGCGTCAGAGGCGGTTGAGTCATGCGCAGACGTTCGGCAGCCTTACGAAAGTTCAGTTCATGTGCAACAGCGAGAAAGCATTGTAATTGTTTGATACTGGGCAGGTTATTGCTGATTAAATGTTCTGCTGTAGCCATACGTGGGTCCTAAATGCGAAAAGGTATTTCGTCTTTTTTCCATTTCGATATTACACGCTAAATGCTGGCAGCAAAACCTGTTTTAACAGTAATACAAAAAATATATTACAAATTTAACAATTCCAATAGTTTCCTGTATTGATAAATTTCTATCCGAATCCTCACTTAATCAATACTCGGAGTAATTATGTCGTCCAAATATGTACTGGTATCACGCTTCCCATTAAAAAACACTTTTTCTGAAAAAGAATTTACTTCCTTAAAAAGCAATGAAAACGTTCGCTACTATACCTGTGAAGAAAACGGCGTTAATGAATTGCTGGAATTACGCGCATTCAACGATATTAAAGAAATTGCATGGGTTGAAAGTGAAATGGAATCCATGTTCCATCGTTTCTCTGAAGTTCTTTCTGCCGATATCCGTCGCGAACTGCTTAAGTTTGTTGAATCCCCAATTGATAATAAAAATAGCTTGCCACAATCAAATTATATTCAACTCCGACACGTCGAAGTGCCTGCGCATAACTATCAGCAGTACCGTCAGTGGCGCGATGAAACCATTTTTAATGTTGTAAGAGATAACAAAGATAAGATTGAAAGTTTCGAAGCATTTCATTCACTGATCAGTGGCGTTCCGGGTGTAATGTTTATCTCCTCATTCAACGGCGATAAAGCAGCATATAAAGAAGCATTTACCAATGCGCGTTATCAGGAAATCATTCAACAGGCCGGCGATAACTTTATTACTGGCGGTAATGACGGCCTTTATACACGTATCTATCGTGCTTGCTGTTGTTGAGGGACAATGAATGAACTGTAAAAAGTTGGTAGTTGTTGGCGATAAATTTAATGAATTTGCCAATGGTAAAGATGTACTGACTATATCTCAGCTAGAATTATTGACTCAAATCCCTGCGAATATCATTGATAAAGAACATGAAATTATTGTTGGGCAGGGCGTGCGCAAGGATTTTGCCGGAAAGGTAATTTCAAATCAGGCAAGAAATGCGATTCATGGTAATAAGTTAAAAATGTGCTCTCTGGAAAAACTAGTTAGCGACAAAAAAAATGCTTATTGCCATAAAAGACTGGAACAGAATGTACTTATAGGTCCTGCGGAACAAGCTGAGCATAACCACGATCTTTATGCGATGCCGCTGTTAATCGATGAGCGTTGCGAATTGATGGCGGATCATCAGACGGGGCAGCATATTCAGGGAATGCTCCTGGTTGAAGCCAGCCGACAGGCCTTTATCGGCGTCACCGAAGAATTTATTTACCAGCAGGAAAGTGGACGCTATTACGTCATTAATAGCATGGCAATCAATTTCGCCAGTTTCCTGTTCCCTTTACCGGCGCTGGTCCACTTTGAATTTCTTGAAAAAGATATTAACGACCGCCGGGGGCGTTTCAAGGCTCAGGTTCGCGTCACTCAGCACCAAACGCTTTGCGCGACAATGGATGTCTCGTTCACCGTCTATCCTTCCGCCCTGATTACAGAGAAAGAGAAATCTCTGGCTGAGGTTGCCATGCAGGCGACCCTTATTGAGCAGCAAGGGGTGACTCAGGGGGTAACGCATGCCTGAATTACGTAGCCAGAAATACCGTCTGGCTGCGACCACGCAGGGGCCGCTTTACCCCCCTGCGGAGGTCATGGACGGGAAGGGTAATTTTGTCGTGGTTGGCATGGTGCCAGGGGATAACGGACTGCAGTGGCGAAGCGTCATTGTCTCTCCGGAAAGCCCGCTTCCGGCATTTGGGGAAGTCGCACCCTATAACATTCTGTGCGATCTGGACAAGATGCCTCAGGACGCGTTGAAGGACATCATTCTTCATACTCTTCCTTTACCCATTCCGATGAACAACTATCGGATGGTTTTCGCACCAGAACAGCGGCCGCAGGCCAATAATGAAATAAGGCCTGGCCTGCCACTTCATGAAGGCTATATCGCGGATTATCGCAGCAGCGATGGAAAGC
The DNA here is from genome assembly GCF_014895875.1 of Enterobacter cloacae complex sp. P12RS. NCBI lineage: Bacteria > Pseudomonadati > Pseudomonadota > Gammaproteobacteria > Enterobacterales > Enterobacteriaceae > Enterobacter > Enterobacter cloacae complex sp. P12RS. Next base: position 7,655 of record NZ_JADBQO010000013.1, on the reverse strand, counting down.
GAGAGATCGAGCCAGTGACCCTCGCTGCCTGGCTCGAGGCAGAGGGCACCTTTGAGGTCACATTGTCCGAAGATAAGAAACGAGCCCGGTTCACGTTTTCGTTCCGGAGCCTTGTTCCGGATAGCGTTTACACCGTGATGAGTCTCAGGGAAAACGATCTAGCCTCGGAGGATCCGAGCAGGCCAGGTCCGCTGGGAATACCCAACGTATTTATAACCGATAGCGAAGGTAATGCCGAATATTGGGCAGAGTTAACCGATCCTTTCCCGGCTCCGGCGAGGAAAGGAAACAGAATTATTAACGTAGTCGTACTTTATATGAGCTCGCGTCAGAGCTACGGCGGGGCAATTGGCTTTTATGGTCTTGGAGGCGATATCCATGCCCATTTAAAACTCAAAGGCCGTTCCTTCGATGAATTTACAACTATAGAGTGAGAAAAATATGCCATTTGTTCATGTTATGACCTGGCCTGCGAAAGATGAAAATCAAATCATCAGACTCCAGGAAGATATTACATTTGCCGTTCACAAAAACACGGGTGCGCCGCTGGATAAAATTTCCGTGGTGGTTTCTGAAATTGCGCCTTCCCGCTGGGCGGATGCAGGCGTGTCTGGTACGGATAGAGATTTTCCGGTTAAGAGTCGAAGAAAAAACTACGAGGAATAAAGTTTGCGTAAACATGCCGCTTTTTTTGATGTTGATGAAACGCTTATAAATATTAAAAGCATGTTTGATTTCTATGATTTCTGGTGCAGGGAAAATAATCAAAACGATCGTCTTCAACGCTATATGTCTCGTTTTCGCACCGACGTGAAAAACGGCGTGCCAAGGGAAGCTCTGAACAGAGATTATTATCGTCAGTTTAAAGGTGTGTCTTGTCGTTATCTGGAAGAAATGGGTGAGAAGTGGTTCAGGCGTAAGCTGGAAAGCAATTTTTTTATTGAGAGTGCTGTTTCAGCCCTTAAAAAACATCAGAACCAGAACATGTATACCGTATTTATATCGGGCTCTATGCTTCCGATTCTTTCACCCATTGCAAAATATCTTGGAGTAACGGAAGTACTCTGTGCGCCGGTGATAATAAATGACGAAGGTGAGTTGACGGGTGAAATCGGCCTGCCTCAAACAATTGGAACAGGTAAAAAAGACGCGCTTATCGCCTTTTGCGATGATAAAGAGATTAACCCCGTGGATTGTTATGCCTACGGCGACGATCTTTCGGATATTCCAATGCTGGAAGCCACTGGCCATCCCGTCTGTGTGGGAGAGCATTCCGCGCTTACCAGATATGCAACTGAAAAAAATTGGCACATTATTTAAATCCTTATTGAGGTAAGTAGTATGACTTCAGAACTCACTCCGCAGAATATGACGTTAAGGTCATGGCTAGCTTTATTCATTCTGGCTATTTCAACCTTTACTATTGTCACCACCGAACTGGCGCCAGTCGGATTATTAACGCCAATCGCAGAGGGGCTACAGTCTTCGGAATCTGCGGTGGGCATGACCGTGTCGCTTTATGCCTGGGTGGGGGCGTTGAGTGCGCTGTTTGCCTCCGTCTTTTTAGGGAATGTGGCCAAGAAGCGGCTTTTACTTGTGCTTACCGTGGTACTTCTGGTCTCTAACGTTATGGCTGCGACGGTAAACGTCTATAGCATGCTGCTTAGCGCCCGCGTACTGGGAGCGCTCGCTCACGGCGCATTCTGGGCGATGATCGGCGCAACGGCGGTGGCTATGGTCCCTGCCAGATATATAGGGGCGGCGACGTCAATCGTATTTGGTGGTGTTTCCGCAGCAAGCGTTTTTGGCGTACCGGTATCCAACTATATTGGTATTCACTTCGGCTGGCGGCAGGCATTTTGGCTGATGGCCGCGCTGAGCGTAATTGCCTTTGTGGGTATTAGCGTTCTTGTTCCCAGGATTACCAGCAAAAGCGCGCTCGGGCTGGATGCGCTTAAAGGCGTGCTGAAATCGTCAACATTATGGAAAATTTACTCAGCAACCTTGCTGGCTGTGACGGCTCACTTTGCTGCCTTTACGTACATTGAACCCTGGCTACACACGCAGAGTTTACTGTCCACCACCATTATTCCTGCTGTGCTTTTTGTTTACGGCATCGCGGGTCTGGCAGGTAATTTCCTGACCGGCGTGTTGATTGATAAGTATCTCAAGCTGACGGTCTCTTTGTCTGTACTGCTGATCTGTGCAGTGCTGCTGTTCCTGGGCCTGTCTGGTTCCTCGCTCTCTGCTGCGTTGATATTTACCAGTATGGTTGTCTGGGGTGTCGCCGTATCAGGAATATTTGTCGGTTTCCAGACGTGGGTTTTACGTATGGCAGAGGATAAAGCCTTCCCGGCCTCCGCAATCTACGTTTCATTTTTCAATACCGCCATTGGTATCGGTGCGTCAGTCGGTGCCTGGATGGTTTCATCATTTTCAATGCCGCTCCTGTATATCGTCGCCGGTACGGCCATCGGTCTGTCCGTTCTGCTTGTCGCGGTTATTCCGGCAACGTTGACCGCAAAACAATCCCGTATGGAGAAATCTTATGAGTCAAATTAATGACCGCACGCGCTATGGCAGAGAGATTATGGACCGTCTTGAAGCGGGGCTCGCGGAGAAAGTCACCCGCCGCCTGAGCGAGCTGGACCCGGGGCTGCCCGCCCTGATTACCGACTATGCGTTCGGGGATGTGGTGGGTCGTCCGGGACTGGATCTCAAAACGCGCGAAATGTTGACCGTCGCCTCGCTTGTGACGCTGGGTAATGCCATGCCGCAGCTAGAACTGCATATGCGAGGCGCGCTCAATACCGGCGTGACGCCGGAAGAGCTGCTTGAAATTGTGATACAGATGGCGGTATATGCTGGCGTTCCCGCCTGCATGAATGGTCTTACTGCATACCGCGCGGCAATGGCCGCGACGGGCCATACTTTGCCAGGACTGAAGGGAAGTGACGCATGAGCGAGATTGTTATTATTGCAGCCCGCCGCACGGCGACGGGCGCATTTCAGGGCGCGCTTGCGGAACATTCAGCCTCTGATCTGGGAAGCCGCGTCATTCAGGCGCTCCTGAAAGAATCTGGCGTAGAAGCCAGTGATATCTCTCAGGTCATTATGGGACAGGTTCTTACTGCGGGGTGCGGCCAGAACCCGGCCCGACAGTCGGCACTGAATGCTGGATTGCCCGTAGATACGCAATGTCTGACGGTAAACAAAGTGTGCGGGTCCGGGCTTAAGGCGGTCCATCTTGGCATGCAGGCGCTGCAGACGGGGGAGGCTGAGTTTGTTATCGCCGGTGGTCAGGAGAGTATGTCCAACGCGCCGCATATCGCCACGACGTCGCGTAGCGGAACGCGGCTGGGTGATATTACTCTCAAAGATAGCCTGGTTTCTGACGGGCTCTGGGATGCCTTCAACGATTATCACATGGGTATCACTGCAGAGAATGTTGCGACGGAGTTTGGTATCAGCCGCGAAATGCAGGATGAATATGCCCTTGTCTCTCACCACAATGCGCTTGAAGCGCAGGCGCGTGGCATTTTTGAGCGTGAAATTGTCCCGGTTGAGTGGCAAACGCGAAAAGGTGAAACGATCAGCGTGGAGAGGGATGAAGGACCCCGTGCAACCAGTATCGAAAAATTGACGAAACTGAAGCCTGTTTTCCGAAAAGAGGGTACGGTGACGGCGGGAAATGCTTCATCGTTGAATGACGGTGCCGCGGCGGTCCTGCTTTGTACGCGTGAGACTGCCGAAGCACGTGGCTTGCCGGTTCTGGCATCGCTGGGCGTATTTTCCAATTCCGGTATCCAGCCGGCATTAATGGGTGCAGCCCCGATTCAGGCCATTGCCGACTGTCTTTCCCGCTCGGGATGGAAGCCTGAGGATGTCGATCATCTCGAATCCAACGAAGCGTTTGCCGCCCAGGCGCTGGCCGTGATTCAGCGGGCCGGGATTTCCCCGGATCGTATCAATCCATACGGCGGGGCAATCGCGCTTGGGCATGCGATAGGTGCATCCGGCTGCCGAATTTTGGTGACGCTGGTTCATTCCCTGATCCGTAATGATGCCAGGCGTGGCGTTGCCGCACTGTGCGTTGGCGGCGGGGAAGGCGTCGCGTTGAGCGTTTATCGCTAACGGCGTATCCCTAGATATAAAAAAACCGGGGAAACCCGGTTTTTTTATTTTCAATATGCCGTATCAGGCATTCACGCCCTTCATACCCTCGGCAGAATAACGATCGCCTTTAATCGCTACCCGGCGATGAAGGTTGTTCAACGATTCGATATCGCTCTTCTCAAGCACAATATCGGCAGCGCGCGCGTTCTCGGCCAGATAGCTGACGTGCTTAGTACCCGGAATGGGAACCAGCCGATCGTATTGTGCTAACAGCCAGGCAAGCGCAATCTGACCTGCGGTACAGCCGTATTTTGTCGCCAGCGGGGTAATGATATCGAGCAACTGGCGATTATGATCGAGGCTGGACTGAACAAATCGTTCGTTATTCTTGCGGAAATCACCTTCTGCAAAATCGTTGTTGTTCAGGTATTTTCCCGTCAGGAAGCCTCTGCCAAGAGGTGAGTAGGGCACCAGGCCGATACCTAGCGCTTTCACGACCGGCAAAATGTTTTCCTCGATGTCTCGTGTCCACAGAGAATATTCTGTTTGCAATGCGGTGACCGGATGCACCGCATGCGCCCGTTGCAGCGTTGAAGCCGACACTTCGCAAAGGCCGATGTGGTTGATCTTGCCCTCTTTAACAAGGGTGCGCAGACAATCCATACTCTCTTCGATCGGGGTTGCGTTACTCACTCTGTGAAGATAAAAGAGGTCGATTCGCTCCACACCAAGCCGCTTAAGGGATTCGTTACAGCAGCGGATGATATAGTCCGGCGTATTGTTGATGGTGCGGGCGTAGGACTCGTCAGGAGAGCGATCGATGCCGCACTTCGTGGCGATTTTGAACTGGTCGCGAGTGTTTTTATCCAGCCCGGCAAGAAAGTGACCGATTAGCCTTTCATTATGGCCACGGCCATATAAATTTGCGGTATCAATAAACGTCACGTTCAGATCGATGAGGTTATGCAATACCTGCAGTGAACCTTTGTCATCAGTCTGGCCATAAAATTCACTCAGACCCATGGCACCGTAGCCGACGGCACTGACGGTAAGATTTTGAGATAAAGTACGTGTTTTCATAGTTTCTCCTTTTCAGACGCTATGATTGTTTCACCTCAATTGTGGTTACTGAATTTTCATTTTCGTTATGCTGAAAAGGTATCAGTCACCGCCGCTCTGCCTTCCGAATCATTAAAAACGGCAAAAGTTGTCAAATCGTTAAATCCGTCACACTTTTGATGATAAACTGCGCGACTTTTCCGCACGTTTTTATCTTCAGGTGACGCCATGACAGAACATATCCAGCCCACAACCAGACCGCAGACCAAAGAGGTGTCACGCCCCAACTGGTCGGCGGTTTTCTCCGTGGCGTTCTGCGTCGCCTGCCTGATTACCGTTGAGTTTCTACCGGTGAGCCTGCTGACGCCGATGGCGCAGGATCTGGGCATTTCCGAAGGCGTGGCGGGGCAGTCCGTTACCGTCACCGCCTTTGTGGCGATGTTCGCCAGCCTGTTTATCACGCAGGTGATTGGCGCGATTGATCGCCGCAAAGTGGTCATTCTGTTCAGCGTGCTGCTGACGCTCTCCTGCCTGCTGGTCTCTTTCGCGGAAAGCTTCACCCTGCTGCTGCTCGGTCGCGCCTGTTTGGGGCTGGGATTAGGCGGCTTCTGGGCGATGTCGGCCTCGCTGACCATGCGCCTGGTGCCCGCGCGCACCGTGCCAAAAGCGCTGTCCGTTATCTTCGGCGCGGTCTCTATTGCGCTGGTGATTGCCGCGCCGCTGGGCAGCTTCCTTGGTGGGATTATCGGCTGGCGTAACGTCTTTAACGCGGCGGCAGTGATGGGTGTGTTCTGCATTATCTGGGTGTGGAAGGCGCTGCCGTCCCTGCCGGGCGAAGCGGCGCACCACAAACAGAACATGTTCGCGCTGCTCAAGCGTCCGGGCGTGCTGGCGGGGATGACCGCCATCTTTATGGCCTTTGCCGGGCAGTTTGCCTTTTTCACCTACATCCGCCCGGTGTTTATGACCATGGCGGGCTTTGACGTGGACGGCCTGACGCTGGTGCTGCTGAGCTTCGGTATCGCCAGCTTTATCGGCACGTCGCTGTCGTCCCAGTTCCTGAAGCGCTCCCTGAAGGTGGCGCTGGCGGGTGCGCCGTTGCTGCTGGCGGTGAGTGCCACGGTGCTGATTCTGTGGGGTAGCGACAAGTGGGTTGCCTCGGCGATTGCGATTATCTGGGGCTTTGCCTTTGCGCTGGTACCGGTGGGCTGGTCGACGTGGATCACCCGAACGCTTGCCGATCAGGCGGAAAAAGCCGGGTCGATTCAGGTGGCGGTGATCCAACTGGCGAACACCTGCGGTGCGGCCATTGGCGGCGTGGCGCTCGACCATCTGGGGCTGACGTCACCGCTGGTGATTTCCGGCGCGCTGATGCTGCTGACCGCGCTGCTGGTGGCGGGGAAGGTTAAGGCGAAGTAGTGTTTTTCTCCCTCTCCCGTGGGAGAGGGTTGGGGTGAGGGCATCATGCTACGCCGATGCCTTAACCCTTCTACGCGAATCCATCGAAATCAGCACCACCGACGACACGATCAGCAGCGTCCCCAGCCAGTCCGGCAGGGTGAACGCCACGCCCAGCAATATCACCGACAGCAGCGCGCTGCTCAGCGGCTCGGCGCAGCTCAGAATGCTCGCCTTCGGCCCGCCAATCATCTGCGCGCCCTTCAGGTACAGGCTGAACGTCAGCGCCGTGCCGATCACCACCAGGTAGAAAAACGCCAGCAGCAGGCCGCCGTCAATCACGAAAGTGGTGCCGCGCCCGGCGTAGAACGGCGTAAGCATTAACCCGGCAATCAACATGCTCCAGCCGACAATCGGCAGCGTGCCGTAGCGGGCAATCAGCGCTGACGGATAGGTGGTGTAAAACGCGGCGGCAAACGCCGAGGCGATGCCGAAGAACAGCGCGGCAGGGGAGATGGAGAGCGAGGTTGGGTCGCCGTGGGTCACCAGCAGGAAAGTGCCGATCAACGACGTAAAAATCGCTGACAGGACAAACACGCCGGGACGCGTTTTCCGCGCCAGGGCGAACCACGCCACAATGATGGTCGGCGACAGGAACTGGAGCACGGTCGCCGTAGCGGCGTTGGATTTTTCAATCGTCAGCAGGAAGGTGAGCTGCACGGTGAGCGCGCCGACCAGCGAGAAAAACAGCAGACTGAGGGCGTCTTTACGATGCTTGATGATCGAGAAAATCTTGTCGCCGTGAACGAAGGAGAGCGTCAGCAGGATCACGCCGGTAAACAGCAGGCGAACCATGGTCAGGTAAGGCGAAGAAATGTGGCTTTTCTCCATGATGTACTGCGCGCAAACTCCGGAACTGCCCCATAAAACGGCGGCGATCAGGACGTTCAGCATCCCTTTGCGTGTGGAACCCATTTTCTCCCCTGCTATGTTGTCGTTAATTGGCCAACAGCATAGCATGGTTGTGTGCGGCCTGATGCCCTCACCCCGGCCCTCTCCCACTGTACGGTCCGGGGACATAG
>NZ_JADBQO010000129.1:0-419 GCF_014895875.1 Enterobacter cloacae complex sp. P12RS | reverse complement strand
AGCCAAATGAATTGCTTTTATTTTCTTTATGTCATTAATATAATCGTTTTTAAGTCTAATGTATTGATCTTTTTTTAAATTTATTTCTTCAATGCTTCTTACGATCATTTTTATTTTTAGGTTGAATTCTGAATGGTACGATTTAAACTGATTGTAATTGTCAGAGTTTGCCATCATACTACTATTTAATGAGTGAAGCTCAATGTTCAACGAATCATAGATTAAATCACATTCTTCTATTGCATCATCAATTGATGGGATGCTTTCATAACCTGTCTCTCGCAAAAACTCCGAAACATGTTCATACTTTTTACGCAAGTTGTTTAATTCAGATCTTTTATCTGATATTTGTTGCTCAATATCGGATATGTCAGTGTCTAGTACGTTATATATATATTTGAAAACTTCTTTAGTATACG
>NZ_JADBQO010000128.1:0-429 GCF_014895875.1 Enterobacter cloacae complex sp. P12RS | reverse complement strand
ATAAAATAGAAATTGATGACGAAATCTCCCCATTATTGAAAGCACATCGCAAAATTCTTAATTATCTTAATGAAAGTGTACAAAACCCCGACCCCAAAGTGGTAGAAATATCAACTATGATTTTATCGGAGGTTTTAACATATCTAAATGAAGGTAAAATCGGTGGGCTATTAGAAACCTTTGATTCAAAGGTTAGACAAAAAATAATTTCCGCTGGGCGTGAACATCTAACAAGGAAAAAGATCCTTGGCATTGATATCTCTACCTTTTCAGAAAATCATCGTTTTGACTCTAATACTCAGTCTTCTGCCTATAAGTTGGCATTAAATAAAAATAATACCCTAACTACTTTTCAGAATGAAGATGTCAAAAGATATCTCAAAAAAATTAATGACGTATACAAAATTGTTAACCCTAAGGGTATTGTTC
>NZ_JADBQO010000127.1:0-243 GCF_014895875.1 Enterobacter cloacae complex sp. P12RS | reverse complement strand
AAATTCAATAAATACTTTTTTAAGCGTTATTAAAAGGGCATTAAAATAAAATGCCCCACAAAATCACCAATTGAGCAGTGTATTTCCACGAATGGCTGGAACATCGGCTGGATTTCTTTTAGCGGCAGGCGACATAGCCTTTCTCTTATCAAATGCTTGATCAATGTAAAACTGAGGGTCTTTAAAGAAGTTAGAGTATTTTACTAAGGCACAAAAAACATCACTATCATTATAGTGTGGTAC
>NZ_JADBQO010000126.1:0-379 GCF_014895875.1 Enterobacter cloacae complex sp. P12RS | reverse complement strand
CCTATATACCAATTCATAATGGTTTTCCTCATTTTGACTTAAATCCTATTGCAAAGTTTTTGTTGATTGAATTTAATTACATGCTTACAAACAATAAACTTTTACCTACTCAAAGTGTGGCAAGAGCGGGTATGTTATTGTCTAATGAGGTATCTCATGAACCAGCTAATAAACTATTAACTGGAAGATTAGTTGAAACCTATCTTAATGCACCTCATCTTTACTCTACGGGTTTAACAGCTAAATATTACCACCATATGCACTATATGATCACTAAGGATGGTAGCTGTGAGTTGGCATTTTCTAATTACTGCGGTCATAATAACTTAGTAGAAGAACTTAATAATGAAATTGAGAAAGTAATATCTAATTTTAATTC
>NZ_JADBQO010000125.1:831-1084 GCF_014895875.1 Enterobacter cloacae complex sp. P12RS | reverse complement strand
TGAAGATTTTCTAATCTAAAGTAATTGATAAATCTGACACTATGTTTGATTATTTTTCTAAAACATCAAATAAGCAAATAAAAATAATATCAAACTTCCCTTTGGAATGGACTAATGTAAATGGCCTACCGTTGATGATAAGGCATAACACAAGTCGTATATTCAACACCCCGGGATTTATAAAACAAAACATTCTTCTCAATAATAACGAAGTTTCAATAAGCCTAGATAGTTTTAAAAAAATATTAGTCAT
>NZ_JADBQO010000125.1:0-768 GCF_014895875.1 Enterobacter cloacae complex sp. P12RS | reverse complement strand
GCTGGGGAACGTATAAGTAATGATATAAAAATTGAATTGCATCGGGTAATAAAAGAATGCAACGACCCTAGTATTAATTCAGTAGTAAATGAAAAAGTTTCTAAAAAAGGGTCTTACATCCCGAACTTTGAAATGGAAGTAATATTTAAAGATGTCACAAATAAAAATGAGCTAGTGGATTCTTTGAATTCATTTAAATTCGCTCTTGTAATATTTGATATGCACGGTGGCCATGATTATGATGGGCATGGATTCCTTGAGCTATCAGGTGAAATTTTGTATCCTTATGAGTTAATTGGTTTAGCTAATATCCCACCAATAGTCGTATTAAGTGCTTGTGATACAAGCCCAGCCGATAGAAATCATTTTAATGCAGCAAATGCTTTTCTATGTGCAGGAGCAAAAACGGTACTGGCTAGTACATACCCCATATTAAGTAGAGATGCGGCTATCTATATAGGCCGATTATATAAACGCCTAAGATACTATCTACCTGAAAGAATTTTATTCACTAAAACAAGTTTAAGATGGTCAGAGTTCATTACGGGACTTAACCGCCGAGTTTATTTCGATTATTTTTTAATGTACATTTTCAGAAAATATAAAATTAATGATAAGTCCATATTAATAGAGTTACGGAATTATATAAATATCGCATTAGAAAATCACCCTCACGATTTTTTAGATGGAGTTTATTATTTCTTTGAAAATTTAACAGACCTATCTAAAAATCAAATTAGTGATGAACTTAATAATCACTTCTTGTTT
>NZ_JADBQO010000124.1:0-704 GCF_014895875.1 Enterobacter cloacae complex sp. P12RS | reverse complement strand
AACCAATAACACGACACACTAACTATTTATTTACAAAAATGCGGAATAAATATCTACCGCTGCTGAAAACAGCAGTTTTATATCTGAATGCATTCATTTTATTGATATATATTTATACGTGACCACAGGGGTAGAAAGTCTTACATTAATATCTTTACCATTCATGTCATGAATTTGCTCATCAGACGCAGGCTAATCCGAATAATCATCGCACATCAAGGACCCCGTGAGTAATAGCTCACCCAGAATCAAAGTTTTCGGAACAGGGATACAGGCTTGCACAATTAATGTACTGAGCTATTGCCTTCTTTTACTGGTGGGTTCCCTGCACCATTTTTCCTCAAGCCGACAACCAGCGTCAGTTCATTTATATCTATATCCATCAGATTACTACCTTTGTGTTCCATCAATATCGCCATCGAAAAAGCTAACGCTAGCATGTATTCTTCTTCGGTAAGCCCAACATCCTCAGCGATTTTTTCTATTGTATTGACCATACCCTCAACAACATGAGTTCTCATTTTCTATACCTTGAATAATTATTTAATGTAATGGAAATAAGTTCGTAATCCCTGCTAAAGGTACCGTAACAAAGAGACCCGCGATACATCAAGCTGATCGACACTGACAGTACTAGTTTTTAGGATTTATTCATGAAAATTATTTTTTTACACTATAATAAATTTCCGTTGTATATATAAGAT
>NZ_JADBQO010000123.1:0-385 GCF_014895875.1 Enterobacter cloacae complex sp. P12RS | reverse complement strand
AAGAAAAAAAATTTTTTACACTATCTTTGACTATTGAAATTTTTAAAGAAACATCTCCCTGCCATTCATAGCTAATGACGTCATCATTAGTATTATCAAATTCATTTATAAGTGGCAATTTCTTTCTTAATAGGGCATTATTGACTTGCATCTCCCGAAATGTCTCATATGCATTATTTAACTTCATATTGGAAAAAAAGCACGAATATTTATTTAAGCCATCGTATGGACTAGCAGTATTTTCTTTTTGACAATAAGTTGACAACCCTTTCTCTATTAGATTTTTATTCTTAACATCTGCATTAGCCTCTTTGAAAAATAAAATATAGTTTTGATCCTGAACTATCAGATGGTCGCTAACTTCGAGAGCCTCGTTATAGGGAGA
>NZ_JADBQO010000122.1:0-363 GCF_014895875.1 Enterobacter cloacae complex sp. P12RS | reverse complement strand
CTTCCTCAGCAACTCCGAAGCTGCAGCACGTGAAAAACCATATTCTTGCAATGACATTTCTTTTGGATTCACCGTCCCATAATCGACAAACTTTGAAAGATTTATGCCACTCGAATCCTCACCATGTATTGATTTACACAATTGATGATAATGAGCTAAAGCACTTTCAAGTTTGAATGTGATATCAGTTTCTATGGTATTTATAACTTCTAAAATTTTTTGATTCAAATGTTGCGGATTACTTCTATCAAAATCGACCCAAGAGAATGATTCAACATCACGTACTGATTTGCTGTATTTAATGGAGTTATTTATTATTGCACTTATAGGTTCTCCCATCAGCCAAGAGTATGTCATTATATG
>NZ_JADBQO010000121.1:0-706 GCF_014895875.1 Enterobacter cloacae complex sp. P12RS | reverse complement strand
GTTCGAATACGTTTCTCCAGAAATTTTTCCTTCGAGATATACTCGATCAAATTTCATGGTGACCTGCTGCATAATCAAACAAAACCATACGGCGACACCAATCTTAAAATACGAAAAAATCTCAGAATCAACCTTCACGAATTTAAATCCTGTAGCTTTTCTGAAAGTATAAAAGATAAAGCCACAAGGTAAAAGTGATTCTATAACCCATGCCACCCAAAGATAATTTATTGGCAATTGATTCCTTACACCAATATAAATGACAATGAGTTTAATTATTGCAGCGAACATCAGCACGAGGCAAGGTAACTTGAGACGAGCCTGGCTTTGGTACCAGGTTAAACCTACAATAAAAGTTTCTCGTAATGCAACAGATATGGCCAAACCAATAATGAACTGTCTGGACAGTCCACTGGCAGCAAAGATTCCCCATGCCACCATGCACAATGCAACGAAAACTCCTGCCGCTAGACGCAATAAAATCACGTTGCTCATAGTGGAGTTTATTTTTGATGGTGCATCCAGCAATTTAGGAATAACCACCTCAGCCCCACAGATCCATGTGCCTGTCATGAATATAGCCAGAATAACGAGAGAATATTGCCAGCTACTGAAATCACCAAAATTATAATGATTTATCAATAATCTGTTAATAATAATAATGATAACGAGTTGAGTGATTCTCTCGAGGCTAAGATAAAAAAAG
>NZ_JADBQO010000120.1:0-766 GCF_014895875.1 Enterobacter cloacae complex sp. P12RS | reverse complement strand
ACCATTTTCTGGCGATGTGAAAGAATCAGCAGGAGTAGCTATTGGACGACTCATCGATCTCTTTGAATATACGGAAGATATCGCTGAAGAGAAGTCTACTTTAGATGAATATAATGAAAGGAAAAAACTCATATCCAAGTCGATGAATGCTCAAATCATTCCCAAGATCAACAAGGCTCAATACAAGACCAATCAGAAAATAATAACTGACAACAATGATGCTATTAAAGCCTTGAAACAGGGGTTTACGGGAGCTCTAAGCGCCTATGAAGCTCTCTTTGACGAAGAACTGCGTAAACTTCATCAGCAAAAAAATGAATTAGGTAGCCAAAAAAATGATGTGCTAATAAAAATAGAACGAATTAATCGAGATATCTCAGGGGTAACACCGAGATTAACTGCTAATATTGCTCTTATTAAGGAGTTTTTCCCTAATGTAGATTCAGAACGTCTTGAGCAGGTTGAGTCTTTTCATCAAAATATCACTAAAATAGTGCAAAAAGAACTTAAAAAAGGTCTTGCATTGTATTCTGAAAACTTATTGCAAATCAATACTAAGATCGTTGCTTTGGAGAATAAAATACGAACTGGTTTGGCAGCAAAAGGAACGCCAGATGATTTGTTCATGCGAGTGTTCGAACTAAAAGAACTTGCAGATAAAGCTGCTGAAGAGAATAGCTTTTATGATAAAAAGGTAGCTATCGGCAGGGACGCGTTACTATCCAAAGAACGTTTGGAAGCGATATACTTTGGTATATTCCTTAAT
>NZ_JADBQO010000012.1:0-59349 GCF_014895875.1 Enterobacter cloacae complex sp. P12RS | reverse complement strand
ATGGGAAGGTGAATCCAAAAGAAATGTCATTGCAATAATATTGTTTTTCACGTGCTGCAGCTTCGGAGTTGCTGAGGAAGTATCGACATTTAATCGAATTTGATAATAAAGACCAATTGATTGAAATAAAAACTAAAGCTCTGGTTAAAGTTTTAGATAATAATGGTTTGGTCAAAAAGGAAATTGAGTGGCTTAATCTCTGATATTTAACACAACTTGAAGTGGTAAACTGTTATTTTACCACTTCGAAAAAAATAATGATGTTTAGAGCCTTGTAATACTTATGCGGCTAATGTTTTAAATTTTTGAGTAATGACGTAATCGCTCCACCACTGCATGAGAACCACTCGTTCCGCTAAGTATTCTGCACGATTATAGGCGGCAATTATTTCATCCTTCTTTGAGTGTGCGAGAGCCGCTTCCAGAACTTCTGTTCTGAATTTGCTACTCTCTTCAGCAGCCGTTCGTGCAATAGATCTCATTCCGTGAGCCACAAGCTCACCCCCAAAGCCCATGCGAATAATAGCGGCATTTGCTGTTTGTTCATGCATGTGATTGAGTGGAGCTTTGATACTGGGGAAAACCCACTCTCTGTGCCCACTGATGGCTTTCATTGAATCCAATACTCGCAAAGCTTCTTTACTTAATGGGACCTTATGCGGCTTCTTCATCTTCATAAAATCGGATGGTATGTTCCATATGCTACCTTCTATATCAATATCAGCCCATCTCGCACGAACAGCTTCACCAGGGCGAACCCATGTGAGAAGTTGCCACTCAATCAGTAGCCTTGTTTCTAAACGGATAGAAGCATTGTTTAAAGCAACCAGGAAGCGAGGGAGTTCGGAAGGGGGTAATGCTGGCATATTCTGTTTTTTTGGCTTGCTGAACCGTTGCCCCAGGTTGTCTGCCGGGTTGAATTCTATGAGTTCTTCTGTTGCTGCATAGCGGAAAATTTCATTCAGGCGGGATATGATGCGGCGAAGTGTTTCAAGGACACCTCGTTTTTCTATGGGTTCTAAATGCTGTTTAAGCATTTTAGGGCGAATCTCCTTAATGGGGATATCACCCAATGTGGGAAAGATATTTCTCTCCAGGCTTCGCCAGATGTCGTTAGCATGATCTTGGGAGATGCCTGACGTTTTGACTTTCTCATCAAGCCACTTCTTGGCTACTGCTTGAAATGTATGTTCCGTGGCATCTTTCAGTGCATTGGCTTTTTGGGTGTTATGAACTTGGGGGTCTATATCATTCGCAAGCAACGACAAGTATTCATCACGTAAAGCTCGTGCCTTCGCAAGTGTAAGGTGAGGATAGGTTCCTAAGCTCACCTTAGTTCGCTTTTTGGTCACAGGCACTGCATATCTGAAATACCAATTTTTCTTCCCTCCCTTCGCCAGGGGAGCGATTCGCAACAGCAAACCATCGCCGTCAAAAAGATTAACCTCTTTCTCGGCAGGTTTGGTGCTTTTGATTTCAGTGTCAGTGAGTTTCTTAGCGATTTTGGCCATGTTTGGGACCCTCGATTTTAGGACCCTTTTTTGTGGGTCCCATTCAGGGTGCCATAACTCGTAGTTCTCAGCAATTCTCGCTAGACTACAATAGACGTAAAAAAGCCCGCAGAGCTTGTGCTGTGCGGGCTTAGTAGACTTTACTGAACTTCAGTACATCAATATTTGGTGGAGCTGGCGGGAGTTGAACCCGCGTCCGAAATTTCTACATCCTCGGTACTACATGCTTAGTTTGTCTTTACATTCGCACGCCAGCTGCGGACAGACACGCCACTAACGAACTAGCCTGATTAGTTTTAACGCTTCAACCCCAGGCAGGGCTTCCACGCGATCTCTTTTGGGTTTGACCTCTCTTTGATCCCCGTCTTAAGAGCGGAAGCTAGGGAGAGAGGGCTCAGAGCAGGTTATTAAGCTGCTAAAGCGTAGTTTTCGTCGTTTGCGACTATTTTTTTGCGGCTTTTAACGAGGCAAACCGCCCCTCGGCATGCACCTTGGGTTTCGCAAATCCCGTCGAATCCAGAATCAGCCCCAATAGTGTTGAACTAAGTATACCAGATTTCACTTCCTGGATACCAGCCCGGAACGCTAACTTATTGAATAGTACAATAAGTGTGCAGAATCAACGTCCTGCGTTTTTCATGATGCGCGCTTTATCCAACTGCCACTCGCGTTCTTTCAGGTCAGTACGTTTGTCGTGCTGTTTTTTACCTTTCGCGACGCCAACCTTCACTTTGCACCAGGCATTTTTCCAGTACAGTGACAGGGCGACCACGGTGAAACCTTCACGGTTGATGCGTCCGTAGAGGGATTCCAGCTCACGCTTGTTCAGCAGCAGCTTACGGGTGCGCGTTGGGTCACATACGTAGTGCGACGAGGCGACGGTCAGCGGCGTAAAGTTCGCGCCGAACAGGAAGGCTTCGCCATCTTTAAGGATCACGTAGCTGTCGCCGATGTTGGCTTTCCCGGCGCGCAGCGATTTTACTTCCCAGCCCTGCAACGCAAGGCCAGCTTCGAATTCTTCTTCAATGAAATACTCGTGGCGAGCACGCTTGTTGAGCGCAATGGTCGCCGAGCCTGGTTTATGTGCTTTTTTCTTCGTCATAAGTGTCGTAAAGCCGTCGGTAATCTGATTTCAAAAAGTCACCTCATTGCGTCCTGTGAGGTCTAACGCGCTATCTTAGCACGAGATGAGGCTTAGCGTTTTTTTAACAGGTGATAAATGTTATTATTTGTCCGTTGTGTGACCATGGAAATTGCTATGCCTCAGATTAGCCGTACTGCGCTCGTTCCTTACAGCGCGGAACAAATGTATCAGTTAGTGAACGATGTTCAGTCTTATCCAGAGTTTATCCCGGGATGTACCGGGAGCCGCGTTCTGGAGTCTGGCCCGACGCAGATGACTGCGGCGGTGGATGTCTCCAAAGCGGGGATCAGCAAGACGTTCACCACCCGCAATACGCTGACAAACAATCAGAGTATTTTGATGCATCTGGTGGATGGTCCATTTAAATCCCTGATGGGTGGCTGGAAGTTTACGCCACTGAGCGCTGACGCCTGCCGCATTGAGTTCCATCTGGACTTTGAGTTCACCAATAAGCTAATTGAGCTGGCGTTTGGCCGCATCTTTAAAGAGCTGGCGTCAAATATGGTTCAGGCGTTTACCACCCGCGCCAAAGAGGTTTACAGTGTCGCATAAGATTGCTGTAGAGGTGGTCTACGCGCTGCCGGAGAAGCAGTACTTACAGCGCGTAATGCTGGAAGAGGGTGCCACCGTTGAGGCGGCTATTCGCGCGTCCGGCATCCTCGAGCTTCGCAGAGATATCGACCTGGCGAAGAATAAGGTCGGGATTTACAGCCGTCCGGTGAAGCTGGGCGATGTGCTGAGGGAGGGCGACCGGGTCGAGATTTATCGTCCGCTGATTGCCGATCCGAAAGAGCTGCGTCGTCAGCGTGCGGAGAAGGCGGGTAAGTAGCGCTTCTTCCCCTCACCCTGTTCCTCTCCCTAAAGCGGCGAGGGGATCAACACAAAACAAAAAAGGTGCTCAATGAGCACCTTTTTGCTTTTCTGACGCCTGATTATTTGGTCAGCGCAGGCTTGTTGTCGATGTTGGTCAACACACCGGCGCTGCTGAAGGTCAGCGTCAGGGTCTGCTGGGTCACGCTTTCGTGGCCAGGCTGCTGACGGAATACATAGAACCAGGTGTTAGTGCCGAACGGATCGGTCATCATCGGGGTTCCCAGTGCATAAGCGACCTGCTGTTGTGTCATCCCCACGCGGATTTTGGACACATCGTTAGGGGTAAGGTAGTTCCCCTGGTTGATGTCAGGACGGTAAACCACTTTCTCCAGAGTGGAACAGCCTGCGGTCAACATCAGAAGAACCGCTGCGGCAGCGGTCAGCATTTTACAACGCATAGTGATTTGATTCCTTTTCGGGCCCGAGCAGAACGCGGCTCATATGTAATATGCCGATGATAATAGACCTTGCCCCACTTTGAAACCGGTCTGGCGGCGTTTTTGTTGTTCTGTATGACCCTGAGATCCCGAAAAAGTTTATGCCGCCAGCAGTTCTTTAGCGTTCGCGAGCGTATTACGCGTGACTTCACTGCCGCCGAGCAGTCGTGCCAGCTCCTGCAGACGCGCGCGTTTATCCAGCGGCTTCATGTGCGTTTCGGTCATTTCGCCGTCGGTTTCTTTACTGACAATAAAGTGATGATGACCACATCCCGCGACCTGCGGCAGGTGGGTGACACACATCACCTGCGTTGACTCACCTAGCTGGCGCAGCAGTTTACCCACCACTGCCGCCGTTGGGCCGCTGATGCCGACATCCACTTCATCGAAAATCAGCGCCGGGGTTTCCATTTTACGTGCGGTAATCACCTGAATCGCCAGCGCAATACGCGACAGTTCACCACCGGATGCCACTTTGGAGATTGCCTGCAGCGGCTGCCCCGGGTTGGTGGTGACGCGGAACTCGATGCGATCCGCCCCTTCTGCCGTCAGGTGGTTCTCTTCAAAACGGACATCAATGGTGAATACACCGTGCGGCATCGCCAGCGTGTGCATGCTGTCGGTGATGTGCTGGCTTAGCTCCTGAGCGTAATGTTGACGGATCTCATGCAGTTTTTTCGCCGTGGTCAGCGCCTGCTGATGATGCAGGTTCACGGCCAGAGAGAGGGTTTCCTGCGAATCCGCCTGATCGTCAAGCTGCTGCTGTTCTTCGAGCAGAGACTGATAATAGCCTGGTAGTTCTTCCGGCGTGACATGGTGCTTGCGCGCCAGTGAAATCTGACGAGAAAGGCGCTGCTCCAGCTCGAACAGGCGGTTCGGGTCGAGGTCCAGCCGTTCACAATAATGACGCAGTTCGTCACTGGCTTCTGAGATTTGAATCGCGGCCTCTTCCAGCATATCCAGTACGCCAGAAAGTTTACTGTCCATGCCGGCCAGTTCGGTGATCAGTTGACGGACATTGTACAGCTGGCTCTGCAGGTTAACGTCTTCGCCATCTGCCAGCATGTTGAGGGCATTCTGGCTGGTTGAGAGCAGGTGGCCGCTGTTGGCGAGGCGCTTGTACTCTTCGTCAATTTGTTCAAACTCACCCGCCTGCGGGTTGAATTCGTTCAGCTCTTTAAGCTGGTACGCCAGCAGCTCCGCACGCGCGGCGCGCTCCTGGCTTTGCTGCTGGTGCTGGGCGAGCTCGCGGCAGCTCTGATGCCACTGGCGGTAGTGCTCCGCCATAAGCTGAGGAAGCGCGTACTCACCCGCATAGCCATCAAGCAGGGCTTTCTGCTGTTCTGGTTTGACGAGTTGCTGATGCGCGTGCTGACCGTGGATCTGGATAAGCAGCTGGCCGAGTTCGCGGAGCTGGGAGAGCGGGACCGCCGTGCCGTTGATAAAGCCACGGGAGCGCCCGTCGCTGCTGATCACGCGGCGTAGTAAACACTCACGTCCATCTTCGAGCTGATTTTGTTCCAGCCAGCGCAGGGCTGCAGGGGTATCTTTCAGGGAGAAACGTGCGCAAAGATCGGCACGGTTTGCGCCCATGCGCACCATGTCGCCTTCTGCACGGCCGCCAAGGCACAAGCCGAGGGCATCAATGGCAATGGATTTACCCGCACCGGTTTCGCCGGTGATCGCCGTCATGCCGCTGTGGAAATCGATCTCAAGCTCACGAACAATGGCAAAGTTGCTGATGGTCAGTTGTGCCAGCATAATTGTTTTCCTGTATGAAAAACCATAACTGTGTTTTAATACAGTATAAACTGGTTTTTTATACAGTAAAGTACTGGATGCAAAATCAGAACAATTTTTTTGACCAGCCAAGCTTCGAGCTTAATGTGTTGAAATAGCTGTAATCTTTCGGGTGAATCAAGTTCAGGTGGTAATCACACCGGCGAATAAGAACATCTTCACCTTCCTGGATTGGCAGCGCGATCTGGCTGTCGCAGCTGATCTCCAGGTCGTTACGGCGGTGCGAGAAGCGCAGACGTATCGTACTGTCGCCGTTAATCACCAGCGGGCGCGCGGAGAGCGTGTGCGGGAACATCGGCACTAGCGTAATAGCATCCAGAGAGGGCGTCAGGATCGGGCCGCCTGCAGAAAGCGAGTAGGCGGTTGAGCCGGTCGGGGTGGAGATAATCAACCCGTCAGAACGCTGGGAGAAGGCAAAGATTTCGTCGATATAAACTTCGAACTCAATCATGTGTGCCACTTTGCCGGGATGAAGCACCACCTCGTTAATCGCGGTGCTGATGCGCTTCTGGCAGTCCTGCTGGCACACCTGCGCTTCCAGTAAAAAGCGTTTTTCGCTGATATAATGACCTTCCAGCACGTCGGCCAGCTGTTGCTGCGCGTTGTCCGGATCGAGGTCGGTTAAAAAGCCGAGATTGCCGCGGTTGATACCGATGACCTTGATGTCATAACGCGCCAGCGTGCGTGCCGCGCCGAGCATGTTGCCATCGCCGCCCACCACCACGGCGAGATCGGCCTGTTGGCCAATTTCCGCCAGCGTGCCGGTTTTGACGCTCTTCAGCTGCAGTTCCTGCGCAATTTGCTGCTCGACCATCACTTCATAGCCTTTGCTACACAACCAGCGATACAACATTTCATGTGTCGTCAATGCGGTAGGGTGACGCGGATGCCCGACGATCCCAATACACCTGAAATGATTATTCATTTTCTGGAGGTCCTTGTGCCTGATGAATGATGACAATCTCTCTTGTTCCCTTGAATCCAGGAAACTGATCCCCATAATAAGCGAAGTTAGCGAGATGAATGCAGAAAAACGCGGAGAAATTCATGAGTAGTAAAGAACAGAAAACGCCTGAGGGGCAAGCCCCTGAAGAAATTATCACGGAACAGCACGATGAAGTTGAGGCTGTAGAGCCAGACGCATCTGCTGAGCAGGTGGACCCGCGCGATGAAAAAATTGCGAATCTGGAAGCCCAACTGGTAGAAGCACAGAATCGCGAACGCGACACCGTTCTGCGCATCAAGGCGGAAATGGAAAACCTGCGTCGTCGTACCGAGCAGGACGTTGAGAAGGCGCATAAATTTGCGCTGGAGAAATTCGTCAACGAACTGCTGCCGGTGATCGATAGCCTTGACCGCGCGCTGGAAGTGGCTGACAAAGCGAATCCGGACAACGCGGCGATGATCGAAGGTATCGAACTGACGCTGAAATCCATGCTCGACGTCGTGCGTAAGTTTGGCGTGGAAGTGATTGCGGATACCGATGTGCCGCTGGATCCAAACGTTCACCAGGCCATTGCGATGGTGGAATCTGAAGAGATTGAAGCCGGTAAAGTGCTGGGCGTGATGCAGAAAGGTTACACCCTGAACGGCCGTACCATTCGCGCTGCGATGGTGACCGTGGCGAAAGCGAAAGCGTAATTTGCTACCTGTAGTGCCGGGTGGCGGCATTCGCCTTACCCGGCCTACGTTTTATTCGGCAATACTTTCCCGAAGTGGCGTAACGGGCAGTACCTTCACCTGCTTAATCATATTGTCCTGCACGTCCAGGATATCAATATCGTACTGCTCAATGCGCACCCGCGTGCCCGCCGCCGGGATCTCTTCAAGCGCTTCCAGAATCATCCCGTTCATGGTACGAGCTTCATCTTCCGGCAAATGCCAGTTAAAGGCTTTGTTGAGTTCACGGATGTTCGCGCTACCGTCAATCAGCACCGAACCGTCGTTCTGCGGAGTCACTTCCTCCGCGAGGGAAGGCGACATTGAGGTGGTAAAGTCTCCGACAATCTCTTCCAGAATATCTTCGACCGTCACCAGGCCCTGAATATCGCCGTACTCGTTGACCACCAGGCCGACTTTTTTCTTGTTGCGCTGGAATTTAACCAGCTGCGTGCTGAGCGGCGTACCTTCCGGCACGTAGTAAATCTCGTCGGCGGCGCGCAGCATCACCTCTTTGGTGAACTCTTTTTTCTCGGTCATCAGACGGTAGGCTTCGCGCACGCGCAGCATGCTGATGGCGTCATCCAGCGAGTCGCGATAGAGCACGATGCGCCCATGCGGAGAGTGCGTCAGCTGGCGGACAATGGCTTTCCAGTCGTCGTTGATGTCGATACCGACGATTTCGTTGCGCGGCACCATGATGTCGTTCACGCTCACTTTTTCCAGATCCAGCACCGACAGGAGCATATCCTGATTGCGCCGGGAGATCTGCGAGCGGGATTCGTTCACGATGGTGCGCAGCTCTTCTTTGCTGAGCGCGCTGCTGATAGTGACGTCGGCTTTGATCCCGACCATCCGCATCAAAACGCGCGTGACCATGTTCAGCAGCCAGACCAGCGGCATCATCAGGATCTGCAGCGGTGCCAGCAGGAAGCTGCTCGGGTAGGCCACCTTTTCCGGGTAAAGCGCGGCGATGGTTTTTGGCAGTACTTCGGCAAACACCAGCACCACAAACGTCAGCACGCCGGTGGCAATCGCGACCCCGGCGTTGCCGTACAGGCGCATCCCAACGATGGTGCCGAGGGCTGAGGCCAGAATATTGACAAGGTTGTTGCCGATAAGCACCAGGCTTATCAGCCGATCCGGCTTGCGGAGCAGTTTTTCAACGCGGCGGGCGGCACGGTTACCCTGTTTAGCACGATGACGCAACCGGTAACGGTTTAAGGTCATCATGCCGGTTTCCGAGCCGGAGAAATAGGCGGAGATGACCACCATGACGATCAGGATAACGATCAGCGTGGTGGTAGAGATGTGTTCCAGGGGGAACTCCTTTTATAACTTAGCCAGCAAATTGCTGTATGAAGCGGCTGCCAAAATAGGCAAGGGTGAGAATGCCCGCACCCGCGACGTTGAACCAGACGACGCGACGACCGCGCCAGCCTTCATGATAATGGCCCCACAACAGGACAATATAGACAAACCACGCGATGATGGAGAGCACTGCTTTATCGATATTCTCCACGCTGAACAGGTTCTTCATGTAAAACAGGCCGGTGCAGAGCGTGAGCGTCAGCAGCACCACGCCTATCTGGGTGATGTGGAACATCTTACGCTCAATGACCATCAGCGGCGGCATTTCATGGTTGAACGCCAGCTTTTTGTTTTTCAACTGGTAATCAATCCAGGCGAGCTGCATGGCGTAAAGCGCGGCGATGATCAGCGTCGCATAGGCGAACAGTGACAGGCCGATGTGCACCAGCATCCCCGGCGTCGCCTCCAGATGCGTAATGAATTCATTAGGCATAAAAGTGGCTAAAGCCAGATTGATCAGCGCGAAGGTATAGACAATCGGCAGCAGCAGCCAGCCGCGATTTTTAGACGCGACGATGGTCATTACCGTACAGATCATCAGGCTGACCAGCGAGCCGACGTTGAGGACGCTCAGGTTTTGCACGCTGCCGTCGCCGGGAATAATGCGTGATTCCAGCGCAAACGCGTGGCTTATCAGTGCGATGACCGCCGAAAGAATAGCCATGCGCCTCCAGCCGCTGTTTTTTTGCAGCAGTCCGGGAATGATCAGCGCGAGGCTGACAGAGTAGGCAACAAGGGCGATCAGTGCGAAAACAGGCATATAGGCATCGACAGTTGTCTTAATAAGAAAGAGAAGCAGTATAACGTTACGTGACGCCTGCTCCAACCGTTGCATAACAACAAAGGCGCCTTCATGTTATACTCCGGCAAAATTCTGTGTATGTGTCGCTCAATGCGGCCCAACGTTTCTACTCAGGCGAGAGACAATGTTTGATAATTTAACCGATCGTTTGTCGCGCACGCTGCGCAACATCAGCGGCCGCGGACGCCTTACTGAAGAGAACATCAAGGAAACGCTGCGCGAAGTGCGCATGGCGCTGCTGGAAGCAGACGTGGCGTTGCCGGTTGTTCGTGATTTTATCAACCGCGTAAAAGAGAAGGCGGTTGGTCATGAAGTTAACAAGAGCCTGACCCCGGGTCAGGAGTTCGTCAAAATCGTTCGTAACGAACTGGTTTCGGCGATGGGCGAAGAGAACCAGGTGCTTAACCTGGCGGCTCAGCCGCCGGCCGTGGTGCTGATGGCGGGCCTGCAGGGTGCGGGTAAAACCACCAGCGTCGGTAAGCTGGGTAAATTCCTGCGCGAAAAGCACAAGAAGAAAGTGCTGGTGGTCTCTGCGGACGTCTATCGCCCGGCGGCGATCAAGCAGCTGGAAACGCTGGCCGAGCAGGTCGGCGTGGACTTCTTCCCGTCCGACGTTGCCCAGAAGCCTGTCGACATCGTTAACGCCGCGCTGAAAGAAGCGAAGCTGAAATTCTACGACGTGCTGCTGGTGGATACCGCCGGTCGTCTGCACGTTGACGAAGCGATGATGGACGAAATCAAGCAGGTGCACGCTTCTATCAACCCGGTAGAGACCCTGTTTGTCGTTGACGCCATGACCGGTCAGGATGCGGCAAATACCGCGAAAGCGTTTAACGAAGCGCTGCCGTTAACCGGCGTGGTGCTGACCAAAGTCGACGGCGACGCCCGCGGCGGTGCGGCGCTTTCTATTCGTCATATCACCGGTAAGCCGATCAAGTTCCTCGGCGTGGGCGAGAAAACCGAAGCGCTGGAGCCGTTCCACCCGGACCGTATCGCCTCCCGTATCCTCGGCATGGGCGACGTGCTGTCGCTGATCGAAGATATCGAGAGCAAGGTCGACCGCGCGCAGGCTGAAAAGCTCGCCAGCAAGCTGAAAAAAGGCGACGGTTTCGATCTGACCGACTTCCTTGAGCAGTTGCGTCAGATGAAAAACATGGGCGGCATGGCAAGCCTGATGGGCAAACTGCCGGGCATGGGCCAGATCCCTGACAACGTTAAATCCCAGATGGATGACAAAGTGCTGGTGCGTATGGAGGCGATCATTAACTCCATGACGCTGAAAGAACGAGCCAAGCCAGAAATCATCAAAGGTTCCCGTAAGCGCCGTATCGCTGCCGGTTGCGGCATGCAGGTGCAGGACGTTAACCGCCTTTTGAAACAGTTCGACGACATGCAGCGCATGATGAAGAAAATGAAGAAAGGCGGCATGGCGAAGATGATGCGCGGCATGAAAGGCATGATGCCTCCCGGTTTTCCAGGGCGTTAATCGCTTTTGAGATTGCTTTTTGCCCGAAAATGAGTAAAATTTTCGGGCTTTTAATATGACACCCGGGCTCCGTTCCTCGATGGGGCCCGGTTGTTTTATTCACACAAGAGGATGTTATGGTAACTATTCGTTTAGCACGTCACGGCGCTAAAAAGCGTCCGTTCTACCAGGTTGTTGTGACTGACAGCCGTAATGCACGCAACGGTCGCTTCATCGAGCGCGTTGGTTTCTTCAACCCACTGGCCTCTGGCGCAGAAGAAGAAACCCGTCTGGATCTGGATCGTATCGCTCACTGGGTTGGCCAGGGCGCTACTGTTTCCGATCGCGTTGCTACGCTGATCAAAGCAGCAAACAAAGCAGCTTAATCTGTCACGGTGGTCATGATGAGCAATAAAGCACCTGTTGAACCGATCGTATTGGGAAAAATGGGTTCTTGCTACGGTATCCGTGGTTGGCTCAGAGTGTTTTCCTCCACTGAAGACGCTGATAGCATTTTTGATTACCAGCCCTGGTTCATCCAGAAAGCCGGTAAGTGGGAAGAGGTCGAGCTGGAAAGCTGGCGTCACCACAATCAGGACATCATCATCAAGCTGAAAGGCATTGACGATCGTGATGCCGCGAATGCGCTGACTAATTGTGAAATTGTCGTGGATTCGTCGCAGTTGCCACAGCTGGAAGAGGGCGACTACTACTGGAAAGACCTTATGGGCTGCCAGGTAGTCACCACTGAAGGTTACAGCCTGGGGAAAGTCATCGATATGATGGAAACCGGGTCAAATGACGTTCTCGTCATTAAGGCAAACCTGAAAGATGCATTTGGCATCAAGGAGCGGCTGGTCCCGTTCCTCGATGGACAGGTTATCAAGAAAGTCGATCTCGCTACTCAAACCATTGAAGTAGATTGGGATCCTGGTTTTTAAATTCTCCGGATAAACGGTAAAAGACGGCGCTATGTGGATTGGCATAATTAGCCTGTTTCCTGAAATGTTCCGCGCGATTACCGATTACGGGGTAACTGGCCGGGCAGTAAAGAATGGCCTGCTGAGCATCCAGAGCTGGAGTCCTCGTGACTTTACTCATGACCGGCACCGTACCGTGGACGATCGTCCTTACGGCGGCGGACCGGGGATGCTAATGATGGTGCAACCCTTACGGGACGCCATTCACACAGCAAAAGCCGCGGCAGGTGAAGGCGCAAAGGTGATATATCTGTCACCTCAGGGACGCAAGCTTGATCAAGCGGGCGTGAGCGAACTGGCGACGAATCAAAAGCTGATTCTGGTCTGTGGGCGCTACGAAGGGATAGATGAGCGCGTAATTCAAACCGAGATTGACGAAGAATGGTCTATCGGCGATTACGTTCTCAGCGGTGGTGAGTTACCGGCAATGACGCTGATTGACTCCGTCGCCCGGTTTATTCCGGGGGTACTGGGCCATGAAGCTTCGGCAACGGAAGATTCCTTTGCCGATGGATTGCTGGACTGTCCACACTATACTCGTCCTGAAGTGTTAGAAGGGATGGAAGTACCGGCAGTGTTACTGTCTGGAAACCATGCCGAGATACGTCGCTGGCGTTTGAAGCAGTCGCTGGGCCGAACCTGGCTTAGAAGACCTGAACTTCTGGAAAACCTGGCTCTGACTGAAGAGCAAGCAAAGTTGCTGGCCGAGTTCAAAACTGAACACGCGCAACAGCAGCATGAACATGATGGGAAGGCGTAATACGCTCCCGAATATCAGTTTACCCAGGATAAGAGATTAAATTATGAGCAATATTATTAAGCAACTTGAACAAGAGCAGATGAAGCAGGACGTACCTTCCTTCCGTCCAGGTGACACCGTGGAAGTGAAAGTATGGGTTGTTGAAGGTTCCAAAAAACGTCTGCAGGCATTCGAGGGCGTGGTTATCGCTATTCGTAACCGCGGTCTGCACTCTGCATTCACTGTTCGTAAAATTTCCAACGGCGAAGGCGTTGAGCGTGTCTTCCAGACTCACTCTCCGGTAGTTGACAGCATTGCTGTTAAACGTCGTGGTGCTGTACGTAAAGCTAAACTGTACTACCTGCGTGAGCGTACTGGTAAGTCTGCTCGTATTAAAGAGCGTCTGAACTAAGATTCGCTTAAGCGACATCCTGTTAGAAAGGGCTGGCCGAAAGGCTGGCCCTTTTTTTATCCCATCGCACCTCTCGCATTAACCCTTTCGTCATAAATCATTTACAATGCTTGCCTCTTGAATGGAGGGGACGTGGATAACGTACTGCATCAGCCTAACCGGAAACGCGCAGCGGCATTGACCGCGCTGTTTGCGATCCTGCTGATCGTGGTGGCACCCCTTATCTCCGTCTCCTTGCAGAAAGACCCCATGAGCGCCATGCCGGGCATGCATCATGACATGAGCATGATGTCGATGGACGAGCATCACGGCGATATGCCGCACACGATGCCTGTCGACCATGCGGAGGCGTGCGGCTACTGCGTGCTGTTAGCCCACGTGCCGGGCGTGATGCTCGCGCTGATTGTGCTGCTCAGTATCGTGCTGCAGAGGCTTCGCGTTAAGCCGCCACGTCAGGCGGTCAGCCACTGGCACTTTTTCCCCTGGCTTTACCCTGATACCCGCGCGCCGCCGCGGCAGTCTGCTTTTTCCCTTTAAAAACTCAATCGATAACTTTTTGCCTTAAAAAGGAAAAGTATGACTACCTGCACTCCGCGCGCGGCATGGGGAAACCTGCTGCGTCGCCTCCATTTCTACGTCGGGCTATTTGTCGGCCCGTTTATCTTCTTCGCCGCGCTGACCGGTACGCTGTACGTGGCGACCCCGCAGCTCGAGAATGCGCTCTACCGGCACGCGCTCCATACGGATTCCGGGGGCGAGCCGAAGCCGCTGGCGGAACAAATCGCCACGGCGGAAAAGGTCGTTGGCTCAGATTTGCGTTTGCACGCCGTTCGCCCGGGGCTGGTTGAAGGTGAAACCACCCGCGTGATGTTTGCTGACCCGACGCTGGGGCCTTCGGAAAACCGGGCGATCTTTATCGATCCGGTAAGCCTGGCGGTGCGGGGGGATATGACGGTGTACGGCACCAGCGGGATTTTACCGCTGCGTCAGACCATTGATTATCTGCATACCTCTCTGATGCTGGGCGATATCGGGCGGCTCTATAGCGAACTGGCCGCTTCCTGGATGTGGGTGGCCGCACTGGGAGGGATTGCCCTGTGGTTTTATACCCGACCAAAACGCCGGATTAACAATCGCTTCCAGAACCGCCGTCGGGTGCATGTGACGCTCGGCTGGATATTACTGGGGGGCATGCTGCTCTTCTCTGCAACCGGCCTGACCTGGTCCCAGTGGGCGGGGGGGAATGTTGATAAGCTGCGCGCTGAGTTGAACTGGCTAACCCCGCAGGTGAATACGATGCTATCCGGCGTGCCGGAGAGCGTGGATGAGCACGCCGAACACCGTGGCCATCACGGCGGAATGATGATGCCGGAAATGGCGATGGATCTGACGCGGTTTGACGGTGTGTTAAGCGCGGCGCGTAAAGCGGGGATTGATGCCAACAGGCTGGAGATCCGCCCGGCGAAAACAATGGATCGCGCATGGACAGTAACGGAAATCGACCGCAGCTGGCCGACTCAGGTGGACGCCGTTGCGGTTGATCCCGGTACGATGCAGATCCTCGACAGAACCCGATTCGAGGACTTCCCGCTCATGGCAAAACTGACCCGCTGGGGCGTGGATTTCCATATGGGGATCTTATTCGGGCTGGTGAATCAGCTGCTGCTCGTTGCTTTCGGCCTTGCCCTGTGCGTGCTTATCATCTGGGGATACCGGATGTGGTGGATGCGTCGTCCGGCACAGTCGGCAATGAGTCCGGTGCAGACGCTTACTCAGAGCTGGCTGGCGCTGTCAGGGTGGGGAAGAGGTGTTACTGTGGTCATCAGCGCACTGCTGGGGCTGGCTTTGCCGGTGATGGGCGTGAGTCTGGCGCTGTTTGTTCTGATTGACTGGCTGCGCTGGCGAGCGGCAACAGGCGTGTCGCTCACCGAATCATCCGCTAAATAATCCTATGGCGCGCTGATCACCACTGACACCCGGCGGTTTTCAGCGCGCCCTTGTGCAGTGCTGTTGCTCGCAATCGGATATTTTTGGCCTAATCCCCGGGTGGTGAGATTGCTGCGCGGGATATTCGCGCCTTTCGCCCAGGCGTCGGCCACGGCATTGGCGCGTTTTAACGACAGGGCTTCGTTGTAGCTTGCTTCACCGTAATTATCCGTATGACCGTCCATTCGCGCGTGATTCAGGCCAGTTTTCGCCAGACGAGAGGCCATGGACTGGATCTGTGTTTCACTTTCCGGACGCAGTCTGGCGTCATTCTTATCAAAGAGGATGGTGTCCGACATACCAAGCGACCAGTCGCCGTTCAGTTCGTTAAAACCGTATGACTTCATCGCCGCGATTTGCTCAGGAGTAAATTTGCCCTGGGGCGGCGACTGACAGCCTGCCAGAACCAGTGAGGCCATAACTAACGGCGCGAAGTAACGTTTTAACATAGTGTATCCTTTCTAACTTATTGTTTTCGTACGCTGGTTTTTAACCTGGTACATGTTGCGGTCAGCCCTCTCCAGTAATGCTTCCACGGAAGCATTTTCCCACGCCAGAGCAAAGCCAATGCTGAGTGACATCGATGCTTTTTGTCCGTTATGCAGATCAAACGGACGGATAAACTGCTGCGCTAGCGCAGCACAAATGTGTTGAACCTCTGGTTCAGAATGCACCCCGTACAGCACCATGGCAAATTCGTCACCGCCAAGGCGGTAGGACTGGTGGCGTTTATCGCCAAATTCCACCATCCTGCTGGCGACTTCAATCAGCACGCAGTCTCCTGCCGCGTGTCCCCAGGTGTCGTTAATAAACTTAAAATTATCACCGTCGAGAAAGAGCAGGGCCGAGTTTGTTTTTGCCGAGGGGTCATTCATTAATGCCGCAATACTGTTACGAAACGCAGCGCGGTTAGCAAGACCGGTGAGCGGGTCGTGCATGGCGGTACGAAGCAGCTGAGCGTTTTTCGCCTGTAGCTTAAGCTGCCACTCCTCCATCTCGTCCAGCAGGCTGTTAAAGTCTTCTCCAAACTGATGGAATTCTTCAATGCGCCCATCTTTCACCCGACGGGAAAAGTTGCGATTGGTGCGGACGTCATGCACAACGTCGGTGATATTTTGCAGCGCCGTGACCATGCCGCGGTGCAGAGACTGGGTAATGGTGAGCGCGACGACGGTTGCAAAAAGAATACAGCCGGTGAGGACGGCAAACGACATCCAGATGAAATGGCTGATAAGGCTGTCACGCGCGGTAAGACGTATTTCACCTATCTTCGCGCCGTTGTGCAGGATGGGCTGCGCAACCGGAACGGGGAAAAGCCAGCGGCTGACCAGCGCCCCCAGCGTGTCGTTATTATCCTTCGGGTTCCAGGACCAGTAGGCAAAGCGCTTTTTATGCCCGTTGATGACTTCTGCTACGGCAAACTGCCCCTGCTTACCCAGCGCAGCGAGCGTTTCGTTGGCCGCCAGTGAATCGTTGAAAACCAGAGAGGCTTCAAGGCTGTGGCTCATTGTGGCGCCGGTTAATTCGAGATTTTTTTGCGCGTATTGTTTTAATGTTACGACCGAGGCAAAACAGAGCAATAGCCATATTAACGTCATTGTGATGATGACGCTTATCATGCTGTTTCGCCTCAGCGTTCTTTTAAAGGTCGGACGCTGCGTCGAGATGAAATCTTTATCCATGCTGCTTATTCCGTGCAAGCATCAATACATCCGGGTTA
This sequence comes from Enterobacter cloacae complex sp. P12RS, assembly GCF_014895875.1. Lineage (NCBI taxonomy): Bacteria > Pseudomonadati > Pseudomonadota > Gammaproteobacteria > Enterobacterales > Enterobacteriaceae > Enterobacter > Enterobacter cloacae complex sp. P12RS. Next base: position 42,450 of record NZ_JADBQO010000012.1, on the reverse strand, counting down.
ACCCTGACGCCACTGCGTGTCAACGCATCCAGATTGACGGAAAATCGCACCTGGCCACGATCGATTATCAGGCAAAAGGCGCTGCCAATAACACATTCCGGATTTTGCTCTGAGATTAATAGCAATGCTCTGCCCTGATATTGACTTATTAATTCAAGTTGTTTCGCAGGTGGTTCAGTCCCGAAATAAACAGCATCGCATGTCGCGGCCAGGGCTTCCCGATCGTTACGTACAATAACGGGGGTATAAGGTAACTCGTTATGCCCCTGGTCTTCGCTGAGCGCGTGCGTATAGTGAGAAGTGGCATAGATGCAGAGTTTAGGCTGACCGGAAAGCGACGGCCATCGCGTATAGCTCACTATGCCTGAGACAATAGAACGTACCGATTTATCTGTCTCCGAGAGCGCGCCTGCCATCGCCGGGCCCACCATAAGGAACAGCATTAGCACCAGAGTGAGTCGGAACAAAGAGTTCAAGTATAAATTTCTCACCAGAATCCGCCGTACCGCTCCGGAAATAGATGTCCTTAAGAGTTGCGGGCAGAATACCATTGTTTATCAGAACCGTCATTATGTCAGAAATAGCCCATGGCTGACCTAAGCTAAATCCTACAGTTGTTTATTTTCTAAAGAATAAAAGCAGACTTAATTAAGCCTGCTGGAACGCATACTTTCATCCATACCTTTTTGCCATGACGCATGTAGTTTCGCTGCATTTTCAACAGTATCACAACTGGCTGGATAAGATTTGCCCGCTAATCCCCATGCATGAATAAAGCCTTCTTCACACACTTTTTTCTGACCATCAGCATAGCCGCGAAGATATTCATTACGATCGACGTGGGGGTCGTTAAAACTATCGGCCAGGGTCTGGTTATCTTTAACCGGCAGGCCATTTATGGCGTCTTCTTTACCCGCGCTGAACCAGTCCGGGCTCGTCCAGTTGGGCTGGAAAGTGTAAGGATTAATCTGGCAGCCCGATAAAAACAGCGATAGCAGGACGAAAGCAATCGATCGCATAACCCTTCTCCTTTTTCTTCAGCATAGCCTGGCGGAAGAAATTTAGTCTGTAATTTAAAGTTTACGATTTTAGCGGCTGATTTTTGCCTTTATTGTGCCAATGTAAACTAATGTGTACGTATTTTGGATTGAAATGTTTACTTTTTATGGTATCGTGGTTTCACCTCACTGAGGAAAACAACTATCGCAAACGAGCTTTACAGGATCGCTATCATGCAAAAAGACGCGCTGAACAACGTACATATCACTGACGAACAGGTTTTGATTACCCCGGATCAACTGAAAGCGGAGTTTCCGCTGAGCGCCGCGCAGGAGGCTCAGATCGAGCACTCTCGCCAGACCATTTCTGACATTATCGCCGGCCGCGATCCGCGCCTGCTGGTGGTTTGTGGTCCTTGCTCTATTCACGATCCTGAAACCGCCATTGAGTATGCGCGTCGATTTAAAGCATTAGCGGAGGAGGTCAGCGATAGCCTCTATCTGGTGATGCGCGTCTATTTTGAGAAGCCACGTACCACCGTCGGCTGGAAAGGGTTGATCAACGATCCGCACATGGATGGCTCTTTTGATGTGGAAGCAGGCCTGAAGATTGCGCGTCGCCTGCTGGTGGAACTGGTCAGCATGGGGCTGCCGCTGGCAACCGAAGCGCTGGATCCAAACAGCCCGCAATACCTGGGCGATCTGTTTAGCTGGTCCGCAATTGGTGCGCGTACGACTGAATCGCAAACCCACCGTGAGATGGCGTCTGGCCTGTCGATGCCGGTTGGCTTCAAAAATGGTACCGATGGCAGCCTGGCGACGGCGATCAACGCCATGCGCGCCGCCGCCATGCCGCACCGCTTTGTTGGGATCAACCAGGCGGGCCAGGTGTGCCTGCTGCAAACGCAGGGCAACCCGGACGGTCATGTGATCCTGCGCGGCGGTAAAGCGCCAAACTACAGCCCGGCGGACGTGGCGCAGTGTGAAAAAGAGATGGAACAGGCGGGACTGCGTCCGGCACTGATGGTAGATTGCAGTCATGGTAATTCGAATAAAGATTACCGTCGCCAGCCAGCGGTTGCGGAATCCGTGGTCGCACAGATCAAAGACGGAAACCGTTCGATTATCGGCCTGATGATTGAGAGCAACATTCATGAAGGTAATCAGTCATCAGAACAGCCGCGCAGCGCGATGAAGCACGGCGTCTCCGTGACGGATGCCTGCATCAGCTGGGAAACCACCCATGCGCTGCTGCGTGAGATCCATAAAGATTTAAGCGGCCAGCTGGCGACGCGTCTGGCTTAAGAGGGTAGTTATGGTTGCTGAATTGACCGCACTGCGCGATCAAATTGATGAAGTGGATAAGGCGCTGCTGGACCTGCTGGCGCGCCGTATGGCGCTTGTTGCCGAAGTCGGTGAGGTGAAAAGCAAATACGGCCTGCCGATTTACGTCCCGGAGCGCGAAGCCTCAATGCTGGCCTCCCGTCGTAAAGAGGCGCAGGCGCTGGGCGTTTCGCCGGATTTGATTGAAGATGTTCTGCGTCGCGTGATGCGGGAATCCTATTCCAGCGAAAACGACAAGGGCTTTAAAACCCTCTGTCCGTCCCTGCGTCCGGTGGTGATTGTTGGCGGAGCAGGGCAGATGGGGCGTCTGTTCGAGAAAATGCTGACGCTTTCTGGCTATCAGGTGCGCATTCTGGAAAAAGATGATTGGGCACAAGCACCGGAACTGATGAAAGATGCCGGAATGGTTATCGTCAGCGTGCCGATCCACGTGACGGAGCAGATCATCGAAAAGCTGCCTCCTTTACCGAAAGACTGCATCCTGGTGGATCTGGCCTCCGTTAAAAACGGTCCTCTGCAGGCGATGCTGGCTGCGCATACGGGCCCGGTGCTCGGGCTGCACCCGATGTTTGGCCCGGACAGTGGCAGCCTGGCAAAGCAGGTGGTGGTTTACTGCGACGGCCGTCAGCCGGAAGCCTATCAATGGTTCCTGGAACAGATTCAGGTCTGGGGCGCGAGGCTGCACCGCATCAGCGCGGTCGAGCACGATCAGAACATGGCGTTCATTCAGGCGCTGCGCCACTTTGCGACCTTTGCCTACGGCCTGCATCTGGCGGAAGAGAACGTGCAGCTTGAACAGCTGCTGGCGCTCTCTTCACCCATCTATCGTCTTGAGCTGGCGATGGTCGGGCGTCTGTTTGCGCAGGATCCCCAGCTTTACGCCGACATCATCATGTCGTCTGAAAATAACCTGGCGCTGATCAAGCGCTACTATCAACGCTTTGGCGAAGCCATTACGCTGCTGGAGCACGGAGACAAGCAGGCGTTTATCGATAGCTTCCGCAAAGTGGAGCACTGGTTCGGCGATTACGCCACGCGTTTCCAGAGTGAAAGCCGCACGCTGTTGCGCCAGGCAAATGACAGTCGCCAGTAATCCAATGATGTATATACTGAAAGCCAGCAATGCTGTTTTAATTTTAGATGCAAAATACTGAAACAAAAGGATTTGTTTCTAACGATGTCCACACGTCGTCCACACATCGAAAAAAGCCCTGCCTTGTGCGGGGCTTTACTTTTTGTTTCATACGGTGCCAGAATAAGACTCAAACATATGTTTAATAAGGAAATTACATTGAAATTCTATAAAGCAGCAGCTTTTTTAACTCTTGCCCTAACGTCCTACACCGCACAGGCAAATGATATCTCTGTAATGAAAAAATCTCTCAAGCCGTGGCAGCCGATTGAAGTTTCGAAAAGTGGCGACATACTTACGGTGGTACTAAACGAGAATCGGATCACCCCTGACGTTTACGATGCTGTCATCAGCTCGGGTGCTTGCATGGATATTTGGACCAAAGACGTCCCAGCAAAATATCTTAAATCGACAAAGGAGCTGCATATCCTCAACAAGCATAAAGCTCAGGGATATGTTTTGGAGCAGCCGCTAAACACTTGTAATGAAATGGGAAAAGAGCAACCCGAAAGAGCAAAAGTGATTATGCTTTCTCATACACACCTTTTCTGAACAGCACCCATATGAAAAAAACCCCGCATATGCGGGGCTTTCTTTTGGTCACTGCCAGTGCATTTGCTGCTGGCCTGATGATGTCGGATGCGGTGCCGCTGGTACTACTACTCCCGGCGATACAATAAAGCGCTCGACCGTTTCGGTGGTCACAAACGTCGCGCTGCAGTTGATATTAGTGCACTGGTGATACCGCTCCTTTGTCGTGTCAGTAAAATAGCGACTTGTGCGGGCGTGAGCGGCGAAATGGCATTTTGGACAGTGAAACATGTCGAGCACCTCATTTAATTTCTGATGCGTTAATTTTACTCATTTTATCCTTATAAAACAAACAGTTAAAAACATATCACTGCGTTAATTCTTCGCTTTCGTACTCCACGTCCGCAACCTTAACCTCAAGCTCTAAGCCCGTCGTGTAGCCGCTCCCGTTAAGGTTATGCACCACCCGGCTGATTATCCACACCTGCTCGTCTATAACGCGCTTAAACCCTTTCACCGCGACTGGCGTTTCAGGAAATAAATCTGCCCGACCAATCGCCAGCGTGATTGAAAACTCCGCGACGCCACGCTGCAGCTTGTCCCACTTCGCCTGAGCGGCGCGCATGGCCTGCGCCTTTGTCGCGTAGATGGTCGTCAGCTCCAGCACGTTGTCAGCCTCACCGGCCATATACTCACCCTCGCGCGCTTCCTGCTCTTTTTTGGCTTTGGCCTTTGCCGGGGCTTTGGTCGCTTTCGGGTGCTGAAGCGCGCGGAGGTGCTTCTCTTTGGGCTTTCTCTTGAGCTTAACCTTTTGCTTTTGCGGCTTCGGGTCTTTAGTGTGCAGCCATTTTGCCGTCACGCCTGTGTAGGCTTCCCGGTCAGCAATGGCAAACTGATGACGATCGCCGTCGCCGCGCTCAAGCGTCATCTGCGGAATAGGCTTACCGCTGGCCGTCTTACCGCTCCCCGCTTTCAGGAATAACAGTTTCCCCGCTTTTACCGAAACCGCCGCCCCGTTCCGGTCAGCCAGACGGGAAAGAAACACCGCGTCGGATTCCTGCGACTGGTCAATGTGAGGCACGGCGATTGCTTTTAGCGTGTCGGCCACGCTGGCCGTCAGCTTATTGCGTGCTGCAATAGTCTCCACAATTTGCCCGAGCGTGGTGTCATGCCATGACTGCTCCCGGCGCGAGTTCAGCGACCCGCGAAAATCAGCGCTGCGCCCCCTGATGGTTAGCGTATCAGGCGCGCCCCTGTGCTCGATTTCATCGACCGTGAATGTTCCTTTTTTTATCAGCGCGGCACCCTGCCAGCCTAACCACAGGGTCAACGTTGCGCCGCGCGGTGGCATTGCTATCTGGCCGTCGGTGTCATCGAGCTCGATATCGAGCTGGTCGGCCTCAAATCCGCGATTGTCGGTCATGGTCAGGCTGATAAGGCGGTCACTAAAATCCTGCGTGATATCGTCGTTATCCAGCTTGAGCATAAACGCCGGGGCTATCTTCGCCCCGGCCTGAATATTCATACCCGTAATCATCCCGCCAGCCCTCCCAGCCAGTCACTGGCAGAAGTGACCAGATTGTCGGCCTGCGTTTTCAGGTCGCCATAAATGGCCGCCAGCGATTTATCGACCCGCTTAAGGGAAAGGCTAAACTCGATTTTTCTCGCCGCGCCGTCGCTGAATAGCTCGGTGTGCGTGTGCGTCACTTTGTCGATGACATACATTCCGTGGATCATGCCCGTTCCGTCAATCAGCGGCCACGCGCGCCCCTCGTCTGCCATCAGCTCGATGGCGGTCAGTGACATCCGCCCGCCGGTAATTTCGGGATAGAGCACGCCCGACAGCGTACGCGTGGTTTCCCCTTCCCCGAGATACTGGTATGCCGGTGGCTTGCCGATACGGTCGTTTGACGCCCAGCGGTAATCTTTCGAATACTGCATAGACTGATAGGGCAGCGTGCGGCGCTCAAACACAAACAAACCTAAAACCATTAACATGCTTTATCCCCCTCAGTCATGACGCATACTTGAGCGCTGACGCGCACGGTTTTCACGATCGAGTTTATCGACAGCCTCACGCAGTTGACGGTCGAGGTCGCTGCCCGGCGCGATGCCACCATTCAGGTTGATGTTATATTCTGGCTTGCTCTGGTCGACGTAAGTCTTTCCGGTGGGTGCCGTTACCGGCTGATATGCCTGATAACCGCCATATGCTGAGGTTGCCGGAATATAAGATCCATTTTGCGAGCCGGTGGCAGCGTTAGCTTTTGCGGCCTTTTGGTCAAGGTCGCTCGATTCTTTATTGATAACCCCGAGCTTTTCCAGCAGCCAGTTAACGCCGGTACGTAATGTATTAAAGCTTTTGAGCGGTAACATCAGCGCTTCGGCCAGTAACTTACCGAACATCACACCCGCATTTTTACAGCTGTCGAGCGTCTCCTGCGTCGACTTAACCGGTGCGATCAGGTCTTTGAACCACTGCCAGACTCCGCGTAATTTCTCCATGAAAGAATCAAACACCGGCGCGAGCGGTGAGAAAATTTCCGCCACCGGCGCAAAGGCTGCTTTAAGCCCCTCCACCACGCCGGAAAAGAATGCACTTATCGGCTCCCAGTATTTACGAATCAGGAGCGCCCCGGCCACAAATGCCGCAACAACGGCCACAACCGGCCAGGTGATAGCCCCGAGCACAGAGACAATGGCCGTACCCATTGCGGCCAGATTTGTACCGAGAAAACCGGCAGCAGCGATAATCGTGTTGATGCCCGTTACCACCGGCCACGCTATCAGGCCAATCCCGCCCAGCACGCCAATCAGCGCCAGCCCGCCACCGGCCACCACACCGATAGTTGTCGCGAGTGACTTATTTTGCTTAATCCAGCCATCAAGCTTTAAGACATATTGCGTGGCCGTCTGCGTCAGCTTACGCAGCGAATCATTCTGCTGGTCAAACAGGTCTGTACCCACTGCCTCATAGGCAGACTGAAATTCTTTAAAGTCGCCGCCGAGATTGTCCTGCATGATTTTGACCAGCTCCTCGGTTTTACCGTCCGAGGCTTTAAACGCCGCCGTGAGCTGGTCGAGCTTGCCGCTTGAGGCAGCGGTCATCAGTACCGCCGCCGCCGAGCTGGCTTCCTCACCGAAAATGGTTTTCATGTATTCGCCGCGCTGGCTTGTTCCGAGATTGTTTTTCTCAAAACTGCGCTGCATTTCTTTCAGAATGGCAAATATCGGGCGCGTGTTGCCCTTGCTGTCAGACGTTTTAACGCCGAGTTCTTTGATGGCCTCGTATGCCTTACCGGTCGGAGCCTGCAGGCGACTCAGGACGGCACGGCTGCCCGTTCCCGCCATCGAGCCGGTGATTTTGGCGTCATGTAACGCGCCGACCATTGCGGCGGTCTGCTCGATACTGACCCCGGCATTTTTTGCCACCGGCGCAGCATACGTCAGCGCGTCGCTCAGCCCGTCAAAGTCAGCGGCCGTTTTGTTCATCGTCATCGACAGCACGTCGCCGATGTGTGCGATCTGGTCGTTTGACATCTGAAACGCGGATTTCATACCCGTCAGCAGCGCGGCGTTTTCTTCCATCGAGCGACGGTTAGACAGTGCCATATTCAGCGTGACCGGCGTCGCCGCCTGAATCGCTGCGGCATCCCCGCCGCTTTTCGCAATGATAATCTGCGCGCTGGCCGCATCATCTGCAGACGCGGCGGTATTGTCCCCGAGCTGGCGCGCCTGTTTGCGCAGCGCCTCCATTTCGGGTGATTGTTTATCGACGCCGAGCACGGCCTGCAGTTCAGAGTTTTTCTGTGCAAACGAATAGCCAGGCATCAGCAGTTTTACCCCGGCCATTGTTCCCGCCGTGGCGATACCTACACCGGCAGCACCTGCAGCGGCCATATTGCCCGCCAGCTCCTTACCTGATTTATATCGTTCTTTTACCTGGCTTAATTTCGCCTGCTGAGCACTGACCCGCGCCAGTGCCTCGCGCTGCCGGTTGAGCTGTGCGGTCGTCTCACTGATGCTGGTTTTGAGACGGCGCTCATCCGCCGACAGGGTGCGGGTATTAATCCCGGCCTGTGCGAGTTCGGTGCGCTGACGCTGTACCGACTGCCTGAGGCTGTTGTATTTGAGCTGCAGGTCAGCGGCGGATTTCTTCGCCGCTTCCATCGCCCGCGCCTGTGCGGTTGTAGGGTTCTGCGTGTTTTTAAACTGTACGGCCAGCGCGGCGGCTTCCTGTTTCGCCTTGTTAAGCGATTGGCCGGTCACGGCAAGCTGTGCGCTCGCTTTCCTGAATCCGTCAATCCGGGACGCCTGCGCATTCAGATCACGCAGGCTGTTTTGAGAAGTGCGGATGTCGCCGGCAAGGGTCTTGCTGGCATTCTGGATAGCTTTAAGCGGTCGGCTTGCCCGGTCAACTGCGTTCAGCAGTACCTCAATCCTGACGTTATTGCTCATGGTGGTGTCCGCTTCGCTGCAGCGCTTTTTCGCGCCATGTGATGAGCTCGGTCACGCTCAGGGAATTCAGCTCTGATGGCGGCCAGTGAAATATCACCGCGATATCCGCCATCAGGTCATCGACCGAAAGGTTATCCGGGAAGGTCAGCGAGCCGAAGATGGCGACAAAAAACCGACCACCTTACCGGCGAACAAAATCAGGTCTGACGCTTCCAGACGCATGACCTCGGGCTCGGTCAGCGCCGGGTATGTCATGCGCGGCAGCACCTTAATCAGCGCATCGACGTCAGAGTTTGCCAGCGCGGCCAGACTCACACCGCGCAGAGTACCGGCGTTGGGTTTGGTCAGTGTCACCTGTTCGATTTTCTGCTCACCGCGCATGACGGGATTATCGAGGATCACAATGTTTGGGTTTTCGGTTTCGTTGATGTTTTCCATGATGTTGCTCTCTTTGAATGTGAGTAAGTGACCGGCCAGCCTGGCTGACCGGTTAAAGGGTTACAGGCCAATCGCCCGACGATGCTCAGCGAGACGGTCGACGCCGTCGACTTTCATCACCATGTTGACGACGTCAATCTCGATGACCTCCTTGCCGTCAATCGTGAGCTGGTAGTACGAGCACTCGGTCGAGATTTTGGTCGTGCCGCTTTCGCCCTGTTTGTTCTCGCCGCCGTCGTACTCCTTGTGACGGCCACGCATGACCACCTCAACGGCGGAAATTGCGCCGGTGTCGTCGCGCTGGAAAGAGCCGGTGAAGCGTAGCGGCACGCTGTCGGCACCCGGTGACGCGTACTGCGCCCACAGCGCGACATCAGGCAGGCCGCCCAGTGTCCACTCAAGCGACAGCGCGTCGTCGTCGAGACCGAGGTCAATCGACACCGAGCCCGGCATCCCGCCGCCGCGGTATTTCTCAAGCTTGCGGGTCAGCTTTGGCAGGGTCACGGATTCAACGACGCCCATGTAGCTGAGACCGTCGTTAAACATGTTCAGGTATTTCAGTTTGCGTGGTAACGCCATGCTCTGAGCTCCTTAGCTGTTGACCGAGTCTGACAGGTCTGCCAGATAGGTATCGGTGATGCGCTGGCGCAGGGTCAGGTTTTCCAGCGGCGGGACGGGGGTGTAGTCGTAATCGATATACAGCTTCCCGGCTTTCAGGGTTTCCACGGTGTTTGACTCCGGGTCGTACCAGCATGACCCGTCAACGATATAGCCGTTATTTTTCAGCTCGCGGAATTTGGCATTGATACCGGCGACGATGTCGCGGATAAGCGTTGCGGAAACGGGCTTATCCATCGCCCACGCGTGCGCCTCCGCCATCGTGTCGGCCAGCACCTGCGCCGTGCGGGTGTAGTTTTCAAACACGAATAACGGATCGTCCGAGCAGGTGCGGTTGCCCCAAAACTTAAAGCCGTCGTTGCGGATGAGCGTTGTCACCCCGGCCTGATTCAGCAGGTTGGCGTCGGTAGCCTGCTCCTGCAAATCCCATGAGACCGAGGCGCTGACGCCGGTGACGCCATTCACGCCGACGTTGGACAGCGTTTTGTGCCAGCCGGTCTCCTGGTCAATTCTGGCACGCAGGCCGAGCGCGCGGGCGGTCGCCCATGCAATATCGGTATCGTTCGCCGTCGTGTCCCATGCGAGAAAATCAGGGTGAATGACCATGAGCTCACGCTGGCTGAAGTTCTCACGGTATTTGATGGCGTCGGAAATGGTCTTGCAGCCCCACGCGCTCACGTAGCCGAACGCGCGCAGGCTCTGGCAGGTTGACGCGAGCGCGGTCGCCACCTCCTGAGAATCCAGCCCCGGCACGCCGAGAATGCGCGGCTTAACGCCGGTGACGGTTTTCGCCGTTAACAGCGCTTTCAGCCCGGTGTATTTGCCGTTTTCGTCGGTCGTGCCGATGATGTTCGAAATGGTTTCTTTCTGCGCCGCTTCCGGGTCTGCCGGGTCGTCGACACCTTCGGGAACGCGCACCACCACTATGACCGGCTTGCACTGGTCGGCGATGGCCTGCAGGGATTTTGATAGCGTACCTTTTTTACCGGCTTTACCGATGGCGTTTTGCACACTGGTAATCAGCACCGGCTCATTAAAGGGGAATGTCTTTGCGTCGGCATCGCTGGCCGTGCAGACCATGCCGATGATAGCCGTCGAAACGGTGGAAATGGTGCGCGTGCCATCGTTAATCTCGATGACCTCGACGCCGTGATGATAGTCGCCCATCTGTTTAACTCCGTGGTTAAGGGGTGCGACTATTTTCTGTTGTGTGTTCTGCGGGTGCGATGAAATGGCGTTGGTGGAGGGATAAAACAACAAACAAAAGCCCTCCGGGTGGAGGGCTTCGGTAAATCATTTAAAACACGGCTAACTGACTCAAATCACAGTCTCAGGCGATGACGGCCAGACCGGTTTTTTAACATCGACCCTACTCAGAAGCACGCGGTACTTTTTCCACTCCTGCAAATTTGCTGTTTCTTCGTCTGTTGCCATGTTTAGATCAACCGCATCCTGCATAGTGGCGATGACGTTATTTGCCTGAGTCATCAGCTCCAGTTTTTTGCGTTGCGCTTCGTCTACATAATCCACTGGCGCGGCTATTATTTTTCCGCCATCAAAAATCCATTCACCAAAAATATTAAGGCCTGCCGGAACATCTGAAATATCACATTCTCCGACTGACATATCAACAGGATTTAACATGGATGCGTCAGTTGAAAAAGAGCGAATTACATTAGCTTCATCAAAAGCAACTTTAAGTGTGTCTTTTGAAAACAGTTTCTGCGCATCATACCAATCCACATCATTCTCATCTTTTAAAAAGATGATGCTACTCCCGGTGAGTTTTTTCATCATTTCTAAATCAGAAAGCTTGCTTTCCTCAGAAGGAATATATTTAGAAAATTTCCCTAATATCATCACAGCGCCCCTACATTATACCAGTTCCCATTAATGTTATATTGGTCATATCTGTACTCAACAGCAATGTAAGTACTTTCATTAAATACTGATACTACACTTGCCCCATCGGGTGCTCTGGCAAATCTATCGCTGTTTTGGTTGCTATTGGCGCTGCCTTTAGCTCCCTTTCGTACCCCTTGAATGAAGTTACTTCTCACCCAATCACTCGGTGCCAGATAGACAATCGTATCTGAATCAGCGTGCCGCATATAAGGATATGCAGTATTGTTAGCTGCAAGCCCAACATATGTTATTGAGTCTCTTTTAACATAGGGGTCTAAGTTCGGTTCTGGAATCACAACAGCGCCCTGCATCCCATTAACACTGGTCACAGGGAATGTTGGGAGATAGTTTGGGGAGTATACCCGCACACCCGGTGTATCGTACACTCCCGCCCCGGCCTCAATTAAACCTTTACTGCTGATATTGCGCCCAGAATGGATGTCATCTTTTGCCTCCAGATAGTTTGGGGCAACAACATTACCGTTCGACTGAATATTAACTGACGGTCCTTCACCAGCCCGCAAGTGGAGTACTTTATCGTCAGAAGCGTAAACAAGCCCCATTTCAGCGCCTGAAGCATTGAAAAACCAAAGGTGTTTATTGCCAGAGCCCCGAATGATTATTGCATTTTGACTTAATTCAATTGCACCGTTACGCGCTCTTACATCAACAGGAAAGGTAACATTCTGGTTGTCGGCATCAAATTGCACTGCACGGAAATAACGCCAGCCTATGGTTGTACCATCATCTTCCCGAATGGCAAAAATCATTGTTGAATTTGTATAACTTACGAATTGGATTAACGGCCTGTTAACTCTCCCTCCCTGAGCTGGGCTAGTGGCACACACAACATTTATATAATAAAAATCCTGCGTCAAAAAAGTCGGGTTATTCTTACAGCCACGGGAATCAACGAATAATGACTCTCCAACAACGAAAGGATATGTCGCAAAGTCTATAGCCACATGGTTACATTCAGATTTAAAATTACCTTTATATCCTACAGGAATTAACTCTCCAGATGCATTATCAGCAACGTTTCTGTGCGCTGCTTCCCCGAGGCTGTCTTTAAGAGTTTTAACTTCATCGTTGACAGTCTTCACAGCTTTTGGTGTGGCCGCCAGCGTCTCAGACGTGCTGTCGGTTGCGCTGCTGAGCTGGACGATACCCTTCTGCGCCGTGGTCGCGTCCTGAGCAGTATATTTCCCTTTAGCAAGGTCATACGCCGCCTTAACCGCTTTTGGCGTCGCGGCGACGCTCTCAGACGCGCTGTCGGTGGCGCTACTGAGCTGAACGATACCCTTTTGCGCCGTGGTCGCGTCCTGAGCCGTGTATTTACCGTTGGCAAGGTCATACGCCGCCTTGACTGCTTTCGGCGTTGCTGCGAGCGTCTCAGACGTGCTGTCGGTCGCACTGCTTAGCTGAGTAAACCCTTTTTCCTTAAGCGTGGCGTCAGGATGGCGGCGGGACTGCTCATGCTCTGCGAGCCTGTCGTCGACGTAGTCCTGCGTTGCCATCACCGTTGAGGTGTCAATCGTCAGCTCGACTGACTCGATGTCGCTCACCATGATGACCATACGCACGGTCTGCGCGCGGCCTGACCCCTCCGCCAGCTCCGGCTTGTAGCTTTCCGCCATGTTGCCGACGGCAATCAGCGTGCCGGTGTCGTCATAAAGCCCCATTTCGCGCATCCAGAAACCGCCGGTTTCTGGCGGGATGAGCAGCTCGGCGATCACATAGTTTTGATTCTTGTTGTCCTGGCTGATTTTGTTCAGCGTATGGCGCCAGACTTCATTGACGAGCTTTGTCTGGCTGGCATCAGGCACCGGCAATGTGCCGCCACCGTCACCGATGGCCATCGCCGTAAAATTCACTTTTTTCCCGTTCGGGACGGTCGCGGCAGCAAGCTTAATCGCACCGGCTTTGGTGATGACCGTTTTATATTTTACCGTCATGGTGTTCTCACTTATCCGGGTAAACCGTGATGATGTCGCCGTCATACGTCAGCGCGCCGGTGTAGAGATAGCCCGGCACATCCTGAATAATGTTGAGGCCGATAAGATGGCGGCTGGCTGGCTTTGCGTCCGCAATGAGCCGCTCCATCTCGTAATACATTTCCTCGGTGATGCCGGTCTCTAACACACCGATATCGAGGCGAAACGTGCCGGGCGGGTCGTTCGTTTCCCACCACTCCGACACGTTAATCAGATAGCCGAGCGGCTCGACCACGCGGCGAACCGCCCCAATCGTTCCTTTGTGCGCATGGATAAACCACGCCGCGCGGATCACATCGCGCTTTGTGGCCTCCGGCCAGTTCTCATCCCAGCGGTCAACGGAAAACGCCCACGCCAGCCACGGCAGCAGATTTGCCGGGCAGTCGTCAGGACTCCAGAGTCGACGTAGCGGAACGGGGGTATTCTCAATCTCAGCGCAGGCGCGCGCCGCCGCCACCTCAAGCGGTGACGAGCCCACCGGCAGCAGGCGGGAATCATTCATCGTTGCCCCCGATAGTCACGCTAGACTCGCTGCACCATGACGCCTGAGTTTTATCGAGCACAATGTCAGCCACCGGCGCGGCCAGCTCGACGCGCTGCACCCCCTCGACGTGGAGCGCGGCATAAATTGCAGATTTACGGATGTCACGCCCGAGCCGGTGCTGCGCGGTGATATACGCCTTCAGCTTTGCTTTAGCTGCACTGAGCACCGGCTCGCTTTCTGGACCCGGGTAAAGGTAAAGCGATGCTGTGATTTTATAGTCGACAATATTCGCCGACTGCACGGTCACGCGGTCAGCGACCGGCCTGACGTCCTCACCGTTAAGTGCGTTACGCACGATGGCGAGCAGTTCATCAGACGCCACGCCGTTATTCTCACGGGACAGAACCGAGACGGTCACACACGCAGGCTCAGGACTGATGACCGAGATATCAGCGACCCGTCCGTCAGCGCTGCGGCCATGAAACTCATATGCGCCGGTTGAGCCTGCGGTACTCAGCCCCTCCGGGGCTTGCTGTATACGCAGACGGTAGTCGGAGTCCGATTCCATCACAGCAGGCGTCGGCGGTAACGTCGTGTCGTCTGCAGGGGTAATGACGAGACGCTCAACGCTGGAATTTCCGCCTATCTGGTCGAGGTCAGCGCCGGTGGCGTAGGCCAGCATGACGGCACGCGCGGCCTCATTGACGCGCTGTCGCCAGATAACTTCCCGATAGGCGTTTTCCTGCAGCAGCTTCACAATCGGCTCTGATTCGAGCGTCAGCGTGCGTGCGACTGCCTCCTGTTGTTCCTCGGGATAAAGCGAGACGAGCGTCGCCTTTCGCTCGCTCAGGATAGTTTCATAGTCCAGTTCTTCCACGACGTCAGGCGCGGCGAGCTGGCTCAGGTCAACAATTGCCATAGCGTTTAACTCAGTGGAATGGTGAGTGAAAAAGGCTGGCCGCCGGTGGAGCGGGTGCCGGTGATATCGACATACAGCCCGCCGTCGGTCTCCGACAGTTCAAAGGTGATGGTCGAGAGATTTACGCGCGGCTCCCACTTCTGGATCGCGGAATAGCACGCGGCCATAATCTGCAGGCGCAGCGCCGGGGTCTGCGGCTGGTCAATCATCTGCGACAGGAGCGAGCCGTATTCACGGCGCATGACGCGTGAGCCAACCGGCGTGACCAGAATGTCGCGCACGCTTTGCCGGATATGCTCAACCTCAGAGATACTGAGACCGGTCTGGCTGTTCATTCCCAGATAACGCACCGTCATTTGATGCCCTCCGTCCAGCTTCCGCCCCGTTCGACGCCGCCGTGGTCGTGGTTATCCACCTGCACGCCGTTTGATTTCAGTGTCCCGCCGGTGTGCTCGATGTTCCCGCGCATGGTGCCGCCTTTCTGCACTTCGAGCGTGCCGGTCGTCAGCTTGTTGGTGCAAACCACCTCCGGCGTATCGAGCGTGATACGGCTCGACGCTTTCACCAGCACAACCGGCACGGTGGCCTTAATGGAGTCCGACGCGGTGACGTCGGCGGTTTTGATGCCAGACACGGTGAGCGCACCGTTTTCGGGTTCATACTCGATAACCGCCCCGTCAGGAAAGGACACGTGAAGCGCATCAGGGGATGCAGACGGCGCAGGATTGTCATCAGAGAAAATGCCGGGCAGCACAAACGCCGTATCGAGCTCGCCGCCGACAGCAAGCAAAAGCACCTGCTCGCCAACGGACGGAGCCCACCATACGCGCGAACGACCGGCGCGGCAGGTTAGCCAGTTCAGCCAGGTGGTTTCCATGCCGCCGGTCTGGACACGACAAAGCCCCTCGTCGTGGTCGACGTCGGTCACGATGCCGGTGCGGATAAGGTTGCGGATCGCGCGTGCGATTTCCTGCAGAGAATTTAGATTATTCATGGGGAAAGGATGCCGCCGGGGGAGGCCAGCGGCAATGTAACGGTGTTTTGTGGGCGTTGTGACAACCGTCATCAATCCCGAGTATTGAATTGAATAGTTCAAAGAAAACTTGCAACACCTTAACTTTTTAGGGTTAAAATCACTCTTCACTATGAGACACACCAATCAATACCTATCAATTTTTGAATAGATTATTGGTAATTCTGACTGATATTTGATTACATTGGGTTATAAGTAATTCATATTGAGGGTTAACATGGAAATTAAGGATTTCGTAAGTCAATATAAAAACCATCCCGTCCTGTTTATCGGAACAGGTTTTAGTCTCCGCTACCTAGAAAACTCTTATAGTTGGGATGATTTATTAATGAAGGCCGCGGTAGACTTAACTGGAAACCCCGAATTTTACTACGACCTGAAAGCTGACAGCCTAGAAGGCGATGAATATCGATATGACATCTTAGCCACTAAACTTGAGGATATTTTCAATCAAACACTGGCTTCAGATCGCAATGGTAAATTTGAGACCATTAATGATATTTTCTATGAAAACATGAAGCAGGGTAAAAAGCTTAGCCGATTTAAAATCTATCTAACATCAATATTAAAAGAGCTTAAAATCAAAGAGCATATGAAAGAGGAAGTTAACGCTCTTATTAAAACAAGAAAAAACATTGGCTCCGTAATCACAACAAATTATGACCAACTCATTGAGAACATTTTCGACTTCATCCCTTTAATTGGCAATAACATCTTACTAAGCAATCCTTATGGTTCAGTCTACAAAATTCATGGATGTGTTAGCGATCCCAACAATATAATCATCACCCTTGACGACTACAAAAACTTTGACAATAAATACGAGTTAATAAGAGCTCAATTACTCTCAATTTTCATACACAACCCAATAATATTCATCGGATATAGCATAAGTGACAAAAACATTAAATACCTTTTGCAAACTATTTTCTCTTATGTTGATCTCAATACTGATCTTGCCAAACGCATAAAAGATAATTTCCTCTTGGTTGAGTATGACGAAAATAATCTCTCCACGACAATATCCGAGCACGATATTAATATTGAAGGATTATCTATTATTAGAATCAACAAAATAAAAACAGATAACTACAAAGCTGTGTATGAAGCAATATCAAACTTAGTTCTACCTGTATCTGCAATGGACATCAGAAAAGTACAAAAAGTTTGGAATACGATAAAAAGTGGTGGAGAGATTAAAGTAAAAATCACCGAAAACCTTGACGAGTTAAGAAACGAGGAAATGGTTATCGCTGTTGGCTCTGAAAGGACAGTCCAATATGTATATCAAACGAAATCTGAAATGCTGCAAAATTATTTCAAGATAGTAGAAGAAGCCAATTCTCAACTTATCTCCCTACTTAATAAGCAAACAATAGGTAACCACGAGCACTTCCCATTTTATGCATTTAGCTCCATTTGCCCTGAGTTAGAAAACATTCCAGCAGCCAAAGATAGACAACTTGATAAAATTGTCAGCCAGATTGAAAGATCTCGCGCTGTTTGCCGCTCTGACTTTAAATCAATCGACGAAATCATAAGCCAAACACCCGCATGGAAAGTCGCAGGAACTATCACATGCTGTATTTTTGACGACAATATAGACATTGAACAACTAAAGAATTATTTACTTGCAAATTCACATAATGTTAACACTGGGTATCGTCAATTACTCTGCCTATACGACTTCCTAGCCAATTAATAAAATGCGTTTAAGGCTGAGAACAAGTCTTAAACGCATAAGTACACTAGTCATATATATCAGTATTTTTTTTCAATAGCTTGATTGCAGAATCGAGCAAATGGTCATGGAAAGAGACCTTTTGTAAAAAGGCTAAGAATGAATCCGTTTCAAAACGATTAAATGCGTTATCAAGACCATCAATCAACTCCGTCAATTGTTGTTGTGTTAATTGAGCTAGAAAAGCTCTAATTCTTATTTCAGGCACAGGTCTTTTCTCATGACAGGATCTACATAGCGCTCTAAATGCACTCAACGGATATTCCCACGGCTCAAAGCCTTCACGCATATTTGTATAATAGCAATGGTGTGCTTCCAAAACGCTTTTCACACCGCAGTCTTGGCAACGTTCCTGAGCTCTGCGCCTTACTACAGTTGACTTATTCTTCCATCGAATATCTTTTAACTTCTGAGTATAGCTACCTGACAACCTCGAATAATCATACCCTTCTAAAGGATAAAATCCCAGACTCCAAGCATAGCCCATTTCATAATAAAAACCGAACGATTCAACAAGATCCTCAAACTCCTCAGTATCACATCCATAATTAAGCAAGTGATATAACCCACTAGAATCAATCGTTAAAACTAATAGAGCATCATCATGCATATCCTCTCCACGTGAAAGCCATTCCGCTTGGGAGTAAAACGTTGCATCATGCAATAGACTATCTTTTATCGCCCATTCGGTTATCGCCTTTTTCATGCGTTCTAAATTAGCCGACATTAATTTATTCAACCTACCCCCCCCTCATGCGAACTTTAAAACTTCACACTGACTAAAACTAAGCAAAAAAGATACTCTCTAAAAATATCAAAGCCATTATTTTCAATCACAATATAAAAAAATACACATTACCAATGTAGTATCAGATTATTCCTTTTAGAATTATTTTTTCAATCAATTTTTGGTCAAGAACAGTAATACCAAGTAACTGGCGTTCTGCGTACTGCACGTCCTTAGAATGTACATTAGGCCGGTCTTTGAGCCCGTACTGATGAATTTGTGCGATGCGCTGCACTTTGCCGGTAAACTCCACCACTGCACTGCTTTCACTGCCAGTGGCTTTCATGTACCGGCTTGTGCGTAGCTTCTGGAACATCGCCCGTTTAATCCGCCCGGTCTTAGCCCTGAGCGGCTGACGTTTTCGCGCCTGATAGGGTGAGCCGTCCGGGGCTTTTTGCTGTTTGATGCGTTGCTGTTGCGACTTGCGCAGCTCCTTTGCTATCTCTCCGGCCAGCTTCCGGCGCGCAGCCGGTGACAGGGCAGCAATCAGACCATTAAGCCGGTCGTCAAAGGGCTTAAAGTCATTCATCCCATTTACTCACCAGTTCGCCATTGATATAGAGCTTTTTTGGCCGGGTGACGGGCTCCGGCAGCGGCGGCTCAGGGGCATAGCTCACGTGCAGCGCGCCGTTTTCCTCCCTGATAATGGTGCGCTCGGTGAGCTGCAGGCTGATACTGATATCGACGCTGTCCCCGTCATTCAAATCCATCTGGAAACGGTAGCCCTTTTTGCGGCCGTCATCGAGCGTGCAGATATCCGGCTGGTTTTCCCTGAGCCATGCGGCCACCGGCACGAAAATCAGGTCAGGGTCGCCCACAAAGTCACACACGATCACATTCAGGGTATAAATTTTCTCGTGCGACAGCGAGGCCGCGAGCCGCGCATCGATATTCCCCTCGTCGGCAAAGATGCGCATCATTTCGGGGTTTGTTTCAAGCTGCGGAACGGCTTTAATCAGCGCTTCGCGCAGGCTGCGTGCTTTCTTCATCGAGTTTATCCTGACAGTCTTTGACGGTTTCAACCTGCAGCGCGCAGGCGGCGAGCGCGTGCTCAAGCCTGCGAATATCGGCGCTCAGGTCGCCATTAGTGGCCGGGTCGCTTTCCGGCATCGGGCAATAGCTCACCTTCGGGCAGGCGCTGTAAACAATGACCGGCGGAGGCGCAGGCGGCGCGGGTGTGCAGCCGACGCACAACATCAGGCAGCTCAGCGCTGTACCAGCGGCGTAACGTTTCATTCTCATTTATCAGCCTCGTAATGGTTTGTTCACGCCGCACGGCCATCGCACCGGCGGCCAGCAGTTCGCCGCGTAAACTGACCTGCGCGGTTTCATTTCGCCTGGCAATTCCCTGCGAAACGGAAAGCTGATTTTTCAGCATTCCGATCGCGGTTTTTTGTTCGGTGGCGACCCTGTTTGCCCGTTCAAACGAGCGCGTCAGGTTTCCGTTTTCATGACGCTGCCAGAGCACAACCGCCATCAGCGCGGCCAGTAAAAACAACATCACTTTCATTGAATCCCCCTGAGGCAGTAAGCACGCTCGCGCGCGCGGCGGTTCTCCAGCCCCTTGTTAACTTCGCCATTCACATACACCCAGCGGGTGAGCTGGTCGCACGCCTGCGGCCATTGCTGGCGCTTAATAAACGAGACCAGCGTCGACCGGCAGGCCGCGCCGGTTCCAACGTTGAAAGAGAAGCTGACCAGCGCATCGTAAACCTGCT
This sequence comes from Enterobacter cloacae complex sp. P12RS, assembly GCF_014895875.1. Classification (NCBI taxonomy): domain Bacteria; kingdom Pseudomonadati; phylum Pseudomonadota; class Gammaproteobacteria; order Enterobacterales; family Enterobacteriaceae; genus Enterobacter; species Enterobacter cloacae complex sp. P12RS. Next base: position 22,350 of record NZ_JADBQO010000012.1, on the reverse strand, counting down.
GCGGCATTTTCACCGGCGCGCACACGGCCAGACGTTTCTCGACGTTCAGCACATCCGCGACGAGGTTCGCCGCCGCCTGACGTTCGGTGATTTCTCCCTTCGGCACGACGCCTGCAGTGTGGCCGATGCCCGACGTCCACACTCCCGCGCTGCACTGGTAAGGCGTCAGGCGACAACCTTCGAGGTCGGCAATCAGCGCCAGCCCCTCCGGCGAGGTGTTAAGCAGACGAAAGTCAGGCATCAGTGCTGCCAGCGCCAGCACGGCGGCCACACTGCATTTTTTAACGATTGATTTCACGAATAGCCCCTTTATCGAATCCGAGCGATGTCAGATAGAGGTACGTCTTGCGCTTAAACCAGTAGTTCGTCAGCGCGGTAAAAATGGCGCATCCGCCGCCCACGTAAAGCGCCATCTTTTCGGGGGACATTGCCCCGACATACGCCAGCCCCACGGCCAGCCAGTAGGCGATAAACGTGGTGATTTTTTCCATACTCAGTCCCATAGATTCACCGTTTCGGTTCTGGCCGCGCTCTCGGTCTCAGGCAGCTCTACAGCCGTGCCGTGCGGCAGGATCGCGCCGAGCTCGGACAGGCCGGGATTTGCCTCTAAGACGGTTTCGACCACGCCCTCAGTGCGCCCGTAAAACCGGGCGCAAATCGCGTCGAGAGTGTCGCCCTGCAGCGCATACGCTTTCATCAGATTTGCCCCACAATGCAGCGCGCTTTGTCCTGGATGCGCGCCACAGACCAGCGCATGTCCCGCCACATTTCATCGATAGTGCTGTCGATGCTGTCGGCCTTTTTGTCACCTTTGGCGGTCGCATCCACGCCGCGAAAACGCTCATAAAGCGTGGCCGTCGTCATCGAACACACGGCGTTGAAGTAGTGGAAAACGCGCACGCTTTCGCCATCGAGCTTGTCCGTCGGGACGTCAGCCAGCGTGGCGTAACCGGCATCGAGCTGAATTTCGCGCCAGTCGCTCAGCTCCGCGTTAGTCTCCGCGATGGCGGTCTTAATCGCCCGGCGCAGTCGCACGGGGGAAACGGTCTGCTCTAAACGCATTTCCTCACGCACGCGCTTCGGATCCACGTCAGGAAAAAACGGGGTGTTTTTGATTACCGGCTCGCTCACGCCCGGTGGCGGTATCACCACGCCCGGCACATCCTGCGGCTCTTTTTTTGGCTCAATAATCAGCGTCGTCATGACAACCTCGGGTAATGGGTGGGCGGTGGACGCCGGTCGCAGTCAGGGCAATTGATACCCGCATTGACCGGCGTGCCGCCCGGCTCGGGGAGCGCTCGGTTAACCTGCGGCTTTTGCCGCCTTTGGTGGACGCCCGCGCCGTGCCGCCGGTTTAGGGGCGACTTTGCGCGTGCGCGGTTTAGTCGTTTTCGTTTTCGCTGCCGGTTCAGGCTTTGGCCTGAGCTGACGCTCCAACTGCTCAATGTCTTTTCGTACGCCGATAGAGCTCTCTAACTGGATCGCACGCTGCAGGTGCGCCAGCGCCTCAGGCAGTTGTCCTGCATCACGCAGCACGTAGCCGGTGATTTTGTGCAGCTTCGCGCGCACGATGTCGGGCATATCTGCGCGCTCAGTCAGCGCGAGGGTGTCGATCAGGTTCGCCAGTTCGACAGGCTGTTTCGCACCGCGCAGGCGTTGCGCGGCCAGTGCCACCTCTTCGGCCAGCAGGTAAGGCGTCGGGCGTCGCCCGGTCGGCATAGTCAGGCCGTAGGTCATGGCATAACGGGCAATTTCCAGCGCCCCGGCGATGTCGTCAGCATCGAGACGCCAGAGCATGACCGTCATAACGATGTCATCCTGCGCGCCCTTGCCGTTTGCGAGGACGCCAGCGACCCACGGCAGATAGAACGGCAGCAGCTCGCGCTTTTTGTCTGCCTTGCGCTCATTGGATCGGATTTGTTTCAGCGTGCGGTTGTCTGCGGCCAGCTTAACCAGCATCTGCTCATAGGCAGTTGCATTGCGCAGCGGGACTGCAGCCCGCCGCGCTGTTTCAGAGGCCGAGACCCGCATCATGTGACGCGCTGCGGGACTCGTCATGGCTTACTCTCCGCTTTCCGGTGCAGCAGGTGCGGTGAAGTCACCGAGCTTGATGTTTTCAATCAGGCAACCGGCAGCGTAAGCCTCGACTACATAGTCAACATTCATTGACTCGTAGTTTTCGATGCGGTCTTTCTTCGGGTTTTCGATGATGCTGCGACGGTGCGCGTCATCCATGAAGTAGATAGACAGGTTGTCGAGACGCGTCACCATCAGCGCATCTGCCGGGAAGTAAGGCACGCGCACGGCTGGCAGGTTGCCGATTCGCTTCTGGCTGATGATGATGTCAGCGGCCAGCGACTCGGTGTTTGCCTGCTCTTTGTTGACGATCGGGAAATATTTATCCGCCATCAGCTTACGGCCGGTAATAACAACCAGTTCCGGGTCATCCTGATAAATCTCGTCAATCAGGTTGCCGGTGGCATCCATGACCAGCGCGTCGAGGTTCGCATAGTCGCCGTTTTTCCCCACGCGGATCACGTCTGAAATGACCGCACCTTCTTCGTCGGTGATTTTGGACATCACGCGCGCTGACGCTTCATTGCGGTACTTCTGCAGCCATCCCACGGCCACATCCTGCAGCATCGGATTCTTTTTGCGGTCGGACGTCGCCGCGCGCTCGATGCCGTTAAAACCGGCCATGATGAAATCCAGCGACTGACGTTTGATGATGGCGTCACGGATACGGGTCTGGAAGTCCTGGAATCGCGCCCACAGGTCGAGCTGTTTGTAGCGGATATGGAAGTCAAAGTTAATCTGGTCGCACTCGTATTTATTGGATTCCAGCGCGGTGAAATCAGCGGTCTTACGCTCATCATCACCGGCGGTGTCGGCGGTGCTCGCAATTGTACCGTTAACGCCGACGCCAACTTTTTCGCCTTTCAGCTCGTCGACCGGCACGATGTTGATTTTGGTCAGAAACGCGGATGACATCTGCAGGGTGGTCATCAGGGTTTGCGTGACCGACGGCTCGACGGTGAATTTCTTCGCCACGTCATCGGTGGAAATACCGTTCAGCTCCGCGACGCGGGTCAGGTAGGCATTAAATTTGAAGCGGGTATCTTTACGCATGGTTTTTCCTGTTCGGGTAAAAGGGTTCAGACCGGGCAGCGCGCCCGGCGCGTTATCAGCAGTTGGTCAGCAGCTCGTCGCCCGTGCCGCCTTTTGAAAGCTCGCGGCGCGGCTGGCGCTGGCTTTCGGTGCTGTCGAGGGAGCTTTTGAGGTCGTTAAACGCCTGCGCGCTTTCTTCCGCCTTGCTGGTCACGTCCTGCTTAAGCAGCGCGAAAGCGGTCTCCAGTTCGGTGACGCGCTGGTCGGTTGCGCTGAAATTGGTTTGCACCAGTTCGGTGACGGTGGTCACAGCCTCATGGATATCAGCGAAACGGGCGTCATCGCTGGCCTGTTTGCGACTGAAAATGGCTTTAACCTTATCGGTCAGGCTGTTGAGCATGGTGTCGGGGACGTCTTCAAATTCCAGCACAGCCAGTGAGGCCACAGAGAAAACGTCGTCCGGCTGGTCTTTTTTTCCGGCGAGCGGGTTCTGCGCGGCACGGCTGCAGAATTCGAGGTATTCGGTGCCGAGGCTTGCCGGGTCATCGGTGACGGCTAGACCAACCAGGTAACACTTGCCGCTATTGGCAAAGTTCGGGCGGATCTCCATCGAGGTGTAAACCTTCTGCCCGGCCTTAACCATGCTGACCAGTTCGTCGAGCGGCTGGATTTTGCCAAACAGCGCTTTTTTGCCATCGAGCGCAGAGCCATCGCTGATAATCTCAGCCTTAAGCTCGATGACATCGCCATAACGTTTAAACGGACTGTCAGGCATCAGCCCCCGGATATGTTCGAGGTTAATGCGGCAACCGTAGACGCGCGGGTCGAACGTGTCGGCCATATCCTGAATATCATCGCCGCTGATGACACGGCCATCGCAGGTGTCACCCTCGACGCCGATACGAAACCATTTAGAAACTTTCTTTGCCATTGCTCAGGTGTCCTGATGTTGGGTTTTCGGGTCGGGTTTAGTTTCCTGACTCTGACCCGTGTCAGCCACCGCTTACGATCTGATTAGATCTGACACAACAGGCACTTAGCGCGAATAATCCCCCATTTCCTTAGCCTTGCCACGTAACACCAGAAACGAGGCAAGCATGACCATTTCAACTGACCTTTCGCTGCTCAATGACCCGCGACGACAGGCGCGCCTGTTGTACTGGCAGGGGTTCGCCGTGCCGCAAATCTGCGACATGCTGCAGCTCAAGCGCCCGACCGTGCAGAGCTGGAAACAGCGCGATGGATGGGAGGAAACCGCCCCGATTAACCGCGTGGAATCGGCGTTAGAGGCGCGGCTTATTCAGCTCTACGCAAAGCCAGACCTGACCGCGCATGACTTCAAAGTCGCTGATTTTCTGTCGCGCCAGATGGAGCGGCTTGCGCGCATTAACCGCTACGGCCAGACCGGAAACGAGGTGGATTTAAACCCCAATATCGCCAGCCGCAACAAAGGGGATCGCAAAAAGCCGAAACGAAATTATTTCAGCGAGGAGGCTATAGAGAAGCTGGAAGAGATTTTCTTCGAACAGTCGTTTGAGTATCAGCTCCGCTGGCATAAAGCGGGCTTAGAGCACCGCATCCGCCACATCCTGAAATCACGCCAGATTGGCGCGACGTTCTACTTTGCCCGCGAGTCACTCCTGCGCGCGCTCAAAACCGGGCAAAACCAGATATTTTTGTCGGCAAGTAAAACGCAGGCTTACGTGTTCCGTAAGTACATTATCGCCTTTGCCCGTCTGGTTGACGTCGACCTGTCAGGCGACCCGATCGTCATCGGCAACAATGGGGCTGAGCTGATTTTTCTCGGGACAAATTCCAACACCGCGCAGAGCCACAACGGCGACCTGTATGTCGATGAAATTTTCTGGATCCCCAATTTTCAGAAGCTGCGCAAAGTCGCCTCCGGTATGGCGTCACAATCTCACCTGCGCACAACCTATTTTTCGACCCCGTCGACGCTCGCGCACGGCGCTTACCCGTTCTGGTCAGGCGAGCTGTTTAACCGTGGCCGCAGCAACCGCGACGAACGTGTCGACATCGACATCAGTCATCAGGCGCTTGCCGGGGGCATGTTATGCGGTGATGGACAGTGGCGGCAGATTGTCACCATTGAGGACGCGCTCGCCGGAGGCTGCACCCTGTTTAACCTCGACCAGCTTAAGCAGGAAAACAGCGCAGATGACTTTCGTAACCTGTTTATGTGCGAGTTCGTTGACGATAAGGCGTCGGTATTCCCGTTCGAGGAGCTGCAGCGCTGCATGGTCGATGCGATGGAAGAATGGGAGGACTTCGAGCCGTTCGCTGACCGTCCGTTTAACTGGCGACCGGTCTGGATTGGCTACGACCCGTCACACACCGGCGACAGCGCAGGCTGTGCGGTACTGGCTCCGCCGCTGGTTGCAGGTGGCAAGTTCCGCATCCTTGAGCGTCACCAGTGGAAAGGCATGGACTTTGCCGCGCAGGCCGAGGCCATCCGGGCGCTGACCGAGAAATACACCGTTGACTATATCGGCATCGATGCGACCGGCATCGGTCAGGGTGTTTACCAGCTCGTGCGCTCATTCTTCCCGGCGGCGCGCGCCATCCGCTACACGCCGGAAATGAAAACCGCAATGGTGCTGAAAGCGAAAGACACCATCAGGCGCGGGTGTCTGGAATATGACGCCGGTGCGACCGACATCACTCAGTCATTTATGGCTATCCGCAAAACAATGACCAGCAGCGGCCGCAGCGCCACCTATGAAGCCAGCCGCAGCGAGGAAGCCAGCCACGCGGATATCGCGTGGGCGACCATGCACGCCCTGTTAAACGAGCCGCTTTCCGCCGGTAGCGGTATGCAATCAAGCTCCATTCTGGATATTAACTAAGATGAAAAAACGCCAAAAGAAACAGCCAAAACAGACCAGCATGACCGCCAGCGCGCCGCAGAAAATGGAGGCGTTCACCTTTGGTGAGCCGTCGCCCGTGCTGGATCGCCGCGACATCCTCGACTATGTCGAGTGTATCAATAACGGGAAGTGGTACGAGCCGCCGGTCAACTTCTCCGGGCTGGCGAAAAGCCTGCGCGCCGCCGTACACCACAGCTCCCCGATTTACGTCAAGCGCAACATACTGACCAGCACTTTTATCCCGCACCCGTTGCTGTCGCGTCAGGACTTCAGCCGCCTTGTGCTTGATTATCTGGTGTTTGCAAACGGCTATCTCGAAAAGCGCATGAGCGTGACCGGCCAGCTCTTTAAACTTGAAACTTCCCCGGCCAAATACACCCGCCGTGGTGTCGAGGATGGCGTTTACTGGTACGTGTCGAGCTTTACCAATCCGCACCAGTTCGCCCCCGGTTCGGTGTTTCACCTGCTTGAGCCTGATATCAATCAGGAGCTCTACGGGATGCCGGAATACCTGAGCGCGCTCAATTCCGCCTGGCTGAATGAGTCCGCCACGCTGTTTCGCCGCAAGTATTACCAGAACGGCGCGCATGCGGGTTACATCATGTACGTGACCGACGCGGCGCAGAGTAGTACCGACGTCGAGGCGCTGCGCTCAGCCATGCGTGACTCAAAAGGGCTCGGTAATTTCAAAAACCTGTTTTTCTATGCTCCGAACGGGAAACCGGACGGCATTAAGATCGTGCCGCTGAGTGAAGTCGCCACGAAAGATGATTTTTTTAACATTAAGAAGGTGAGCGCCGCTGACCTGCTTGACGCGCATCGCGTGCCGTTTCAACTGATGGGCGGCAAGCCTGAAAATATCGGCTCGATGGGGGATATTGAGAAGGTGGCGCGGGTATTTGTGCGTAACGAGCTGACGCCGCTGCAGGAGCGTTTTAAAGAGATAAACGATTGGTTAGGGATGGAGGTGATCCGCTTTAAAGATTACAACATCGATACCGAGTAACCCCGCCCAAAATGCCGCCTGCGGGCGGCACATCCTCAGACCTCACCAGACGCCGCACACGCCACGCATCCCCGCCACCGCCTCTGGATTCGACCTCACCGCTCAGCGCGCCGCTACGACGCGCACAGACGCGCAAAATAAATCCTGCCACCACGGCTGGCGCGCAGTGCTATCCCCGCCTCGCCTGCCCGCTTAACGGGTCGCTTTTAATGCAGGTGCATCAGGAGCGCCGAGCCGCGCCAGCACTGGCGCTGACTGGCGAATCCTGAAATAAAAAACGAATGCAAACTCATGCACCTGATGCATGCGGAGCTAAAACAGTGAAAAATTCGCGTCAAATTCGTTACTTTTTGCCTCTACTTTTCGCAGAGTGTCTAAGTAGCTCATGCCGTCATTGAGTGATACAGGCCGCTCGTATTCAATCATAAAAACGTTGTCATACGTGCGCCCTAACCAGTACCCGCCGCCGCACTCTTTAGGCCGCTGGAAGAAAACCCACCCTCCGGGGCAGTAATACTCTAAGGTCTCGCCCCGATAGACCACCTGAAAATTTAAGTCATGACCTGCCATAATCCCCTCCAACAAATACTGTATGCACATACAGTATTTTTAGCAGGTTTTCGGGGAAAATGCTAACGCCTCGCCGGGCTCGTTGTTCAACACCACCGGCACTGAAAGCAAGTTTCAGCACCGGCGCTGTTTTTACGGTCGCCGTGGTGGCGGAATTCTAGGACCCTTTGCCGGTGCGAACACCTCACTTTTCGTATTGCTGATGTCGCTATATTTGCGATGGTTATCTCTTACGATACCGGCGCACCCGACCAGCTCGTCAGGAGTCAGATTTTCGTTAATCATAATCTGTTGCAAGCGATGGACGATTGCCATCAATTTGATACTGTCGGTTCTGTGCCGGGGTGCCTCTCGATGTAATTTAGTCATTTTAACCACCCGTTTTTTTTCGCTTCTGCGACCAGCTCGTCAGAATATTGCCAGACACCATCATCAGCGACGAAAGCACCAGCCGAAACCCCACCAGTCGATTCATAACCAACAGCCAGCCCTAACGGATGTAATATTTCGTGATTTATTCTGAAAACCAGCCCCCTCTCGCTTAGCTCTTTCCAGTTCATCAAGTTCTTATTGGTGGCAGGTTCATCAAGAATTAACTGGAAACTCAACATTACATAATTTTCCGCACACTCGCTTAAATCAGTGACGTCTGTAACTCTGACTAACACACGTTGCCCGGTATAGCCGCTTTCCGGTTCCCACTCATGTAACCTAATGACATCACCGCACGCATAAGCGAGGTCATTAAACCGACACAAACCTCGCTTTTCACCGCTACGGATCACTTCAAACTGTGACGGTAAAATCTCTAAATCGTGAATTTTGCTCATTGACTTCATTCCTCTTGCATTGAAAATCCCGGCCACTCATCAACAGCCGGATATTTGAATTTTTTATCTCCATAAATCACCGTTGCCCCACGCGCCAGCGCGTCGAGCTCCCAACGTTCAGGGGTAATGCCCTCCTGAGCCAAATCGAAACGAATTTTTGCGACGCGATCCCTTTCGGGCTTTGTCATCCTTGCTGATGGCGCTTGCTCGCTGGTTTTGAGCGGCGCATTACTTCTTTGCTGCCGATTTTTTCGCGGTGCGCCAGCTTTTAACGCCCCGTTAAGCACCTTCACGACGTCCGGCTCATTCCAACCGATAACCCCGCTCTCAATCAGATTTAACACCGCTGCGGCTTGCTCAGACGGTGTAGGGGTCATAACTGGATCGCCACCGCCGGTGAGCTTTCCACAGTTATTGACAGGACTCCGAGGCGCGGCAGAGCCGCTTTTTAAAGTCAAAGGCTCAACGGCCAAAACTTTTGGAACGATGCGCCATTCGGCTGTACGGGTTACATGGACACGATGAGCCCCGAGGTGAGGGGCATAAATCCCGACAACCCTCTCGATATCTTCCTCATATTCGTTGACCTCATCCGTCACCTTACGAGCGACCCTGACGACCTGAGCATCACGCGGCATATTTGCTCCACCCTGCGCGATGATGTACTGGTCAAATTCGCCTGCATCTGCAGCCGCTCGCGCAGCCTCGACCCTGTCGTCAAACTCGCTGGCAATACTCACGCCACGCGGCAGCTTGCGCAGTTCGCGGTAAGCGCCCATTGTCGGCAGGCCAATTGGTTTAAACTGCGGGATGCGCCATGTAGACGCCCATGCGGTGACGGCTGCGGCCGTATCTTTCAGGGGCTTGCCGGTGTCGTGGTCGAGCTGGCCGTCGAGCGCGTAACCGTCGATATTTTTGGCAATGTATTTAGCGATATAACCCGCCGCGCCGCCCTGATTAAGATGACGGGACTCAAAGCGCTGTTTTGCCGCGCCCTTTTCGTGTCCGTCCTCTTTGAGGGCATAACGACGCATGATTTCGTTGATGGCTTTACGCTGACCGGGTTTGCAAAACAGCATCATGTGCCAGTGAGGCGTGCCGTCGTGGTGCGGTTCGACAACGCGCATCCCGTACACTTCCAAATCGTTATCCTTGAAAGCGGTACGCATCAGGCTCCAGATTCGGCAGAGATAGCGCTGGCCGTCTTTTGGCGTGAATGCGGTTTCGTTCCAGCCATGATTGAGCTGCACAGTTTTGCTTTCAGCTTTGCCAACCTGACGGGTCGGGTGATACTTCGATGGAGTGGTCAGCGTGATAAACATCCCCACGTCACCAACGCTGGCCGCGTAGCGCTCAATCCCGGCGATGGTATTCATTAGCTCCATGCGACGTATTTCAGGGTTTGAAATACTCCCCATGACCTTGCTGATGAGGTCGATACGTTCGCCGGTAACTTTGTTTTCCAGCTCGCAGGATTTCAGGAATTCGAGATTAGCCAGGCGGCGCGCATGAACATCGCGGATCGCCATTTTGCTGGCGTAGGGGGAGCGGTCTTTGTTGACCTCACCGGCAGCGATGAGCAGCGCCTCGCGCCAGCGCATACGCTGCGCCTTGAGCTGGTTAACCCACCACTCGTCTTTAATCAGTCGTGAAATAGCGGAAAATGCCATGCGGACCGTCATCTGACCCTTACGGTATTTTTTCCAGTAGATAGGGGTGATGTTAAAAGCGTGAGCAACACCGGCCACTTGCCCGTATAGGTGCGACTGAGCTTCATCGGTGAAAAGTGTTTCTTTCCCGCCGTGCGCCTCCGCCCAGGCATCGCTTAACTCCTCGTATTTGCTCCAGAGCTGAGAGGCAATTCTGGCCGCAAATTTCCTGAGTTCTTTGTCATTCATATCTGGTAAGCGCGCATACTGGTCGCGCTCGGACAGAAAACCAATCGAGGCGGATTCATTCATCCCGCACAGCTCATTAACACGCTCAAGACGCGGCAACAGCTTGCGCTCAAAAGTGTTTTTGAGGAAATATAGCCCACCCAAAGGGCTCTTTGTGCGGCGGATGAAGTTATAACGCGAGGTAAACAGCGTTTGCAGGAAAAACGGCAGGCGGTCAATACGGTTTAAAACACCTTGCACCTGACGGAGTTCGGCACGTGTAAGGGGTCTGTCGCGGCCAATGGCCTCGCGGGATTTGTTCCACGGATAAGCACCGACGAAATTCTCACCGGTGCTTTTTGTTAGTGGTGGGGGTGGCGAGGGGGCAACGCGCCCCCGGGTCTCAACGGCCATTAGCAGTGAATGCTTCCAGACATTTTTGACCTATATGCTCGACCTGCTTCTCTAACTCTGAAAACTGACGAGCTTCACCGGTTAAAATATTATGCAGCACCAGACCGGAAACGAGCTTGCTGATTGTTGGATAATAGCCAACGGCATCGAGCCACTCTTTACCGGCATTTTTTCCAGACTTAGCGATTTTCTTTTCCTGCAAAATAAACTGGAATTGGTCGCTGGTAATTACGAATTTATTTTCGATAACAATATTAATGCTCATAAAACCCCTGATAGTTTATTGCTGATTCAAAATAGAATTGTGCAGCTTTTCGGATTCCTGCCCTAACAGCTCGATGATTTCCGTGCGATTCATTTCAGACTTGCAAATGTGAGCTATCAGAGAATCAAGCGCAGACGCGAACCGGGTCGCGGCGACTAACTGCGCCTCGCCTGCGGCCTGAGCCAGTAGAGCTTTGATGTTGCTGCGAGGTGCTGATATTTGTTTATTCATTTACCCGATTCCAGACAAAAAGATGTCCCACGCATTCAAGCGCGTAAAAAAGTTTGCGAGTTAATTAATGCAAATATTGCTCAGGCTTAACTGAGGTTAAAATAGTTGGGGCATATTCAAATAAGCTGAATAACTCACGTAGCGCACGGAATAATTTTTCCCGCCAATAACATGAATCCTCATTAACACGCCAGTAAGGCTGATTAAATTCATTCTCAGTTAATCCGGCATGAAGGAATAAAGTGCGACGCTGGCTTACTGTCAGATAACTTATATACGTCGATTCACTGGCTCCGACCTGACGACGTTTAGAAAATGCGCCGCGCAGCTCGTCAATCGCGCAGGCGAGGCGCTCACGATCTACATCGTTCATTTCTTCAAAACGCATGGTCGCGTGACGCTGTTTAAGCTGAGCATGAAAACAGACCGTCAGGCGATCACGTTCCATCATCTGATTATAAAAATCGCAGGAGTCCTGCCAGCGTGGTTCTGCAAGATGCTTGCCGATTACTACGCGCAGAGCTGCAGGTTGTTTTTGTACTAAATCAAGAGTCATCACAGCCATTTTGACACCTCTCTGATTTTCATGATGCGCTTAACAACGACGGCCAAAATACCAGGCTTACGGGTACGGATGATGATGCCTTTACGCCCCCGACCATGGGTGATCGTGAAATTAATAGGGTTCGGGCTTTCGTTACGGAGTAACTGAGCGATGCAACGTGGTTCTTTCATAGTCATAGCCCCATCCACAACAACCACGCATCACGCTGCTCTACCGGGCGGTTATAAAACGCTTCTCGCACACCGCGATTGAACTCAGGTACATAAACCAGCTTGTCACCGGCGCGGGCTTTTGGTTTTGTCGGATCGCGGAATTCGACAACAGGCAGTTTGTTTTTTTCAATCATTGCAGCTACTGCGGTGCGGGGTTTTCCTAGCAGTTCTGCGAACTTATCGGGGTGCACCGCATCAAGCGGGTACTGAATAACGTAGTCATTCGCTTCCATTACAGTCTCCATTCTCATCTGGTTACATGCTAACCTTGCAGGATCCAGCGGCTTAAAAACGGCTCAGGATGCTTCCTGAGGTGCTGGACTCACGCCCGAAAAGGTAATCCATTGATTACCTAGATGGGGAATATAAGTCACCAATAGGTTACTGTCAAATGCAGACATTTGAAAAATTAAAAGCCATCAGAAAAGCCGAAGGGTTAACTCAGACTAAATTCAGTGAACTGAGCGGGATAGCTTTAGGAACAATCAAGAACTATGAAAGTGGGCAAAAGGAGCCAGGGTTAAGTGTTGTGCTTCGAGTGACTAACGCTCCCCTCTTTCAGAAATACACGCTTTGGTTAATGACAGATAAAACCGCCCCGCAAGCTGGTCAGATCGCACCGGCTTTCGCACACAATGGGCAAGAACCAACAAAATCAGACCACTCCGAGAAGAAGATTGGCTAACTATATATAAGCATTACATTTTCACTCTTTGTTACCAAGATAGTTACAACCCCACCGGAGGGCTTTCTTATGTCAATTAAGAAGCTTGATGATGGGCGATATGAAGTGGACATTAGACCGCGTGGGCGCGAAGGACGTCGCATCCGCCGGAAGTTTGAAAGAAAAGCCGAAGCGGTAGCATTCGAACGCTATACGCTGGTGAACGCTAATACTAAAGAATGGGCGGGTAAGCGAGCTGATCGCCGAACGCTTTCAGAATTGCTGGACGTATGGTGGAAGTACTACGGCCAGAACCATGAGCGCGGAACGAAGGAGTTTAATCATTTGCTTAAAACCATCGGTGATATGGGTGACATACCTGTTACAAGGTTAAGCAAAAGAATACTTATGGATTACCGTTCAACGCGGCTTAGTGAGGGTGTAAGCGCATCGACGATAAACCGTGACATGTACCGCTTATCAGGCATGTTCACGAAGCTGATTCAACTTGAAGAGTTTGCGGGCGCGCACCCCGTTCATGGTCTGCCACCATTGGCAGAGGCTAACCCGGAAATGGCTTTCCTAAACAAAGCGGAAATTGCGCTGCTGCTTAAGTCATTTACAGGAGATGACCTGCTGGTTGCCCTGTTGGGGATTAGTACCGGTGGACGATGGTCAGAGCTGGTAACACTCAAACCAGCACAGATAGTAAACGGGCGCGTAACGTTCCTGAAAACCAAAAACGGGAAAAAGCGCACTGTACCGATTTCTTCTGAGCTTGAATCGCTGATAAAGAAGAAAGCCAGCGGGAATCTGTTCAACGTCGATTATGTGAGTTTTTGCAAGGTGCTCAAGATGGTTAAACCCGATATTCCTGCAAATCAGGCAACGCATATTTTGCGTCATACCTTCGCAAGTCATTTCATGATGAACGGGGGTAACATCATTGCATTACAGCAAATACTGGGTCACGCAAACATCCAACAGACGATGACCTATGCACATCTTTCGCCGGAGTACCTGCAAAATGCCGTTGCATTGAATCCGCTTTCAGGAGGAATATCGCTGTAGGTTCTGCTCACCCCGGAGTGTCCACATTGCGTCCACACTTCGGGGTATTTGAAACGGTTCCAGATGGTTGCAGCTTTTTTTAACTTACTGTTTTTATTAGTGGATGTTTGTAAGTGATTGATAAACCACACCCACGCATTATATGGTAAAAGCCAGCAATGCTGGCTTTTTTCATTTTGGGGAACTGTCATGGCTGAACCGCAGCTGCTGTTGAACTACACCGGGCATCTGCCCGAATGCCCGACGTGGAGCGCAGAAGAAAATGCGCTTTACTGGGCGGATATTCTGGAAGGGGAGATCCACCGCTACCACCTGCCGACGGCGGAACATACCGTGCTCTCTTTCCACGAGGAGGTCGGCTGTTTCGCGCTGCGCGAGCAGGGTGGTTTTATCGTTGCGATGCGCACGGGCATCTGGCTAACCGATAAACACGGACTGCTGCGCCGCAAGGTGTGTGATAACCCCTCAAACCCGCAGCTCGCACGTTTTAATGATGGGGGCACCGACCATCAGGGCCGGTTCTATGCGGGCACGTTCTGGGGGCCGGGAGATTACAACGGCGCGCTGCTGATGCGCATCGACAACGACCTGACGCCGAAGGTGATCCAGTGCGATATCCACGGGCACAACGGCCTGGCGTTTAGCCCGGATAAGCAGTGGATGTTTACCTCAGACACGCCCAACGGTGTGATCTTCCGTACCCCGCTTGATGAACAGGGTGAACCCGGCAGGCGTGAGGTGTTTCGTCAGTTTAAAGAGGGCGAGGGGATACCGGACGGTGCGGCGATGGATGTGGAAGGCTGCTACTGGAGCGCGCAGTTTGACGGCTGGCGTATCGCGCGTTTTTCTCCACAAGGGGAGCAACTGGAAGAATACCGCATGCCGGTGCGTTGCCCGACGATGGTCTGCTTTGGCGGCGATGATATGAAAACGCTGTTCATTACCACCACGCGGGAAAATATGGATGCGGAGGAGGTGGCGAAGTATCCGCTTTCCGGAGCCGTCTTCACCCTGCCGGTTAATGTGGCAGGGATGAAGAAAAGCCGTTTTATCGAATGCTAGCTTGGATCGACCGGGACGACGTTTTCGCTCGGATAGCAGCCCAGCACTTTCATTGAACGGGTAATTTCACCCAGTTCGCGCAGGGCTTTCTGCATGGATGCAGATTCCAGGTTGGCCTGGATATCGAGGTAAAACATCTCTTCCCATGGATTACCGTGGATTGGGCGTGATTCCAGCCTGGTCATGATCAAATTGTGGTTGCGCAGCACCAGCAGGGCTTCTACCAGCGCGCCCGCCTGCTGGCCGGTCGCCATCAGCAGCGTGGTTTTCGCCGGCACCTGGTCTGACACGTTGATTGCCTTGCGGGCCAGCACCACGAAGCGGGTAATGTTTTGCGTCTGGTTAGCAAGATTGCGTTCCAGAACCTGTAAGCCATACAGCGCGCCGCCCGCTTCGCTGCCGAGCGCAGCAACGGTTGGGGAGTTGGCTTGCGCTACTTTTTCCATTGCCGCCGAGGTGCTTTCGGTGTACTCAATTTTCCAGTTCGGATAGCGGTTCAGGAACTGGCTACACTGCTGGAAAGGCTGCGGATGGCTGTAGACCGTTTCGATCGTGTTCAGGTCCGTTGAACCGGAGACCAGCACGCAGTGATCGATAGGGATCGTCAGCTCGCCGACCAGCGACAGGCTGGTATGCTGCAGTAGATCGTAGACGTCGTTGATGGCGCCGGAACTGGTGTTTTCAATCGGCACCACGGCGTAATCCGCCTGGCCGGTCTCAACCTGGTTAAAAATATCGGCGAATTTTGCGCAGCCGCTCTCAATAAACTCTTCAAAATGACGTGCGGCATACTGGCGTGCGGCCAGATGAGAGTAGGAGCCTTTAGGCCCGAGGAAGGCGATGCGCGCCGAGTGCGGGTTGGTTTTATTGAGATGCTGCTGGAGTAGCGCTTGCTGGGTTAGAACGGAATCTTCGATGATGAGCTGGAACAGCCGGGTGATGTAATGGGCATCGAGGTGATGCGCTTTACCGAGCTGGATGAGACGCTCCAGCAGATCGCGCTCGCGGTCGATATCACGCACCGGGCGATGGGAGTCCAGCTTGGCTTTGCCCACTTCAACGGCGAGGGCGCGACGTTCGGCCAGCAGCGCCAGTAATTTTTCATCCAGCGCGCTGATTTTTACTCGCAGATCCAGTAACGGGTTTTCCGGTGTCATAGTGTTGCCTGTCTCATTTTATCGTTATCAATAAAAAAGGCCCCCCGGTGTGGGAGGCCTTGTTGTTCGTCTTCGCATTCTTTATCACACGACGAAACGCCTCCCGTTCAGGGGAAGGTAAAAAAGAATGCGAAGAAGAACGGCGTAAGTTTCATAAAGTCATCCTGTGATTGATACCGTTAAAGTACCCGTACTGTTTTCACCCTGTCAATAAAAAACGCGCCCGAAGGCGCGTTGGCGGTACACTCAATTTAAAGGATTACTCTTCTTCAACTTCTTCCGCGAAGCTGGCGTCTTTCACCGACGTTGCGGCGCGACGGGCTTCACCTTTGTGTTGCACTTTATTGAGCTGCCGTTCCAGCTTGTTGATCAAATCGTTGATTGCGGTGTACATATCCTCATGTTTTGCGCTGGCGACCAGATGGCCGTTTGGAGTATTGATAGTTGCGTCAGCGATGAAACCCTGGGGCTCCTTAGACAGGATGATATGTGGATTAATCAAATGTGTTTGCCATTTATCCAGTTTGGCGAGACGGTCTGCGACGTGCTGGCGAATTGCCGGAGTAATTTCCATTTGTTTACTGGTAATGTTCATTGTCATAAATTTTACCTCTTGTCTTTCCGTCTTGGTGATTCCAGCATACCCGACCTAATGTCAAAATGTGTGATTTAGATCACGTTATTTTGTCGGTTTTTGTCAGGGAATCTTTTTTGTGAGGCAGGGCAGGAAGAGATGAGATTTACCTTGTGGAAGGTACGAATTACGGTCATAGTTGACGGGATGTGTTGAGGCTAAAGCGCTTCAGCGGATGTCTGAATTGAATAAAAAAACGGCAGCCTTCGGGCTGCCGTTTTGCATTGAAACGCTATCACGTGTTGCTGCTGTTCGCGGCGATGATTTTCGCCACTTTTTCAGCCTGAGCGGTCATCTGCATCTGACGGTAAGCATTTTCCATCAGCTTCAGGCCGTCACGCGTTGCCTGAGTATCCGGGTAATCACGCAGCATACCTTCTACGCGGTTAACCACGGCAACCCATGCGCCACGGCGGGTATAGTATTCCGCAACGGAGTACTCATATTTCGCCAGACGATCTTTCAGGAACACCAGACGTTTGGTCGCGTCGGTCACGTACTGGCTGTTTGGATAGCCGCGCACCAGTTTAGAGAAGTCATTGAAGGCGTCACGCGCATGCTGCGGGTCACGGTCGGAGCGATCTACGCCGAAGAAGCCCTGCAGGGCGCTGTCGTCCAGCGCCATGTTGGTCAGGCCGCGCATGTACATGACGTAGTCGATGTTAGGATGAGTCGGGTTCAGACGCATGAAACGATCGATAGTTGCCTGAGCCAGCGGCAGATCGGCATTTTTGTAGTAGGCGTAGATAAGATCTAACTGTACCTGCTGCGAATACGGACCAAATGGATAGCGATTATCCAACGCTTCCAGTTGCGTTATCGCCTGTTTCCAGTTACCGTCCTGCAACTTTTGTTGTGCAGTCGCATAGATTTCATTCGGCGGATTGTCAGGGACCTGTTCATTCGAACCGGAGCAGCCCACCAAAGCCAGGCTCAACGTGGCCGCTGCCACCAGATATTTCATGCGCGTCATGACGTTTTGACTTTCCTCAAATGTTTGTCCGGGAGAAACTCTGTTCCTGCTCCCGATTAAGACCAGCTACAATAGCACACTATATTAAACGGCAAAGCCGTAAAACCCAACGTTAAACAAAGAAGCAGTTTATGGCACAACGAGTAGAACTTACCGCAACAGTCTCCGAAAATCAGCTCGGTCAACGCTTAGATCAGGCTTTGGCTGAATTGTTCCCTGATTATTCGCGTTCACGCATAAAAGAATGGATCCTTGACCAGCGCGTGCTGGTAAACGGCAAGATCTGGGACAAACCAAAAGAGAAAGTGTTTGGTGGGGAAGCTGTTGCCATCAATGCTGAAATCGAAGAGGAAATCCGCTTCGAGCCGCAGGATATCCCATTGGACATCGTCTATGAAGATGATGACATTCTGGTGATCAACAAGCCGCGCGACCTGGTTGTTCATCCGGGCGCAGGGAATCCAGACGGTACGGTACTTAACGCACTTCTTCATTATTATCCGCCGATTGCGGATGTCCCACGTGCAGGCATCGTTCACCGTCTGGATAAAGACACCACCGGTCTGATGGTGGTGGCGAAGACCGTTCCCGCTCAGACCCGTCTGGTGGAGTCGCTGCAGCTGCGTGAGATTACTCGCGAATATGAAGCGGTGGCGATTGGACACATGACCGCTGGCGGCACGGTAGAAGAGCCGATCAGCCGTCACCCGACGAAACGTACCCATATGTCGGTGCATCCGATGGGTAAACCGGCGGTGACGCACTATCGCATTATGGAGCACTTCCGTATTCATACCCGCCTGCGCCTGCGCCTGGAAACCGGTCGTACTCACCAGATCCGCGTACACATGGCGCACATTACCCATCCGCTGGTGGGGGATCAGGTGTACGGTGGTCGTCCGCGTCCGCCAAAAGGCGCGTCGGATGAGTTCATCAGCGTACTGCGTAAATTCGATCGTCAGGCGCTGCACGCGACCATGCTGCGTCTTTATCACCCGATCAGTGGTATCCAGATGGAATGGCATGCGCCTATCCCGCAGGATATGGTGGAACTCATTGATGCCATGCGTGCCGATTTCGAAGAACATAAGGATCAAGTGGACTGGTTATGACCAAACTGATTGTCCCGGAGTGGCCGCTGCCTGCAGGCGTGGCCGCCTGTAGTTCGACCCGTATTGGCGGCGTGAGCCAGGGCGCGTGGGAGTCTTTAAACCTCGGTGCGCACTGCGGCGATAGCCCGGAACACGTTGAAGAGAACCGCACGCGTCTGTTTGCTGCGGGAAATCTGCCGTCGAAGCCGGTTTGGCTGGAGCAGGTTCACGGCAAAGCGGTACTGAAGCTGACGGGAGAACCTTACGCTTCCAAACGCGCCGATGCTTCTTACAGTAATACGCCGGGTACGGTTTGTGCCGTAATGACCGCCGATTGTCTGCCGGTTCTGTTTTGTAACCGTGCCGGTACGGAGGTAGCAGCAGCGCACGCGGGCTGGCGTGGCTTATGCGAGGGCGTGCTGGAAGAGACCGTCGCCTGCTTCAATGATGATCCCGCCAATATCATGGCCTGGCTAGGTCCGGCGATTGGCCCTCGTGCTTTTGAAGTGGGGCCGGAGGTTCGCGAAGCATTCATGGAAAAAGATCCGCAAGCCATTGAGGCCTTCCTGCCTGCCGGGGAAAAATATCTGGCGGATATTTACCAGCTTGCCCGCCAGCGTCTGAATAATATTGGCGTAACGCAGATCTTCGGCGGCGATCGCTGTACGTTCACCGAAAAGGGTGATTTTTTCTCCTATCGCCGCGACAAGACGACGGGTCGTATGGCAAGTTTCATTTGGCTGATATAACCTAAAGAATCAAGACGATCCGGCACGTGCCGTTTTCTTTTCACATAATTCAGGTCATTAACCTTGAATAATTGAGGGATGACCTCATTTAATCTCCAGTAGCAAATTTGACCTGTTATGGGAGGAGTTATGCGTCTGGATCGTCTTACTAATAAATTCCAGCTTGCTCTCGCCGATGCCCAGTCCCTTGCACTGGGGCACGACAACCAATTCATCGAACCTCTTCATTTAATGAGCGCCTTGCTGAATCAGGAAGGGGGATCGGTACGTCCTTTATTAACGTCTGCTGGCATTAATGCTGGCCAGTTACGCACCGCTATCGATCAGGCTCTGAGCCGTTTACCGCAGGTAGAAGGTACCGGCGGCGATGTGCAGCCGTCTCAGGATCTGGTGCGCGTGCTGAACCTTTGCGACAAGCTGGCGCAAAAACGTGGGGACAACTTTATTTCGTCGGAGCTCTTTGTTCTGGCGGCGCTTGAATCACGCGGTACCTTGACCGAACTGCTGAAATCTGCCGGTGCGACCACCGCCAATGTGACTCAGGCGATTGAGAAAATGCGCGGAGGTGAAAGCGTGAACGATCAGGGAGCCGAAGACCAACGTCAGGCTTTGAAGAAATTTACGGTCGATCTGACCGAACGTGCCGAGCAGGGCAAACTTGACCCGGTTATCGGCCGTGACGAAGAGATCCGCCGTACGATTCAGGTACTGCAGCGTCGTACCAAAAACAACCCGGTACTGATTGGTGAGCCGGGGGTCGGTAAAACCGCCATCGTTGAAGGGCTTGCGCAGCGTATCGTAAACGGTGAAGTGCCGGAAGGGTTGAAAGGCCGCCGCGTACTGGCGCTGGATATGGGCGCGCTGGTGGCCGGGGCGAAATACCGCGGTGAGTTTGAAGAGCGTTTGAAAGGCGTGCTGAACGACCTGGCGAAACAGGAAGGCAACGTCATTCTGTTTATCGACGAACTGCACACCATGGTCGGGGCCGGTAAAGCTGACGGCGCAATGGATGCCGGGAACATGCTGAAACCTGCGCTGGCGCGTGGTGAACTTCACTGTGTCGGTGCCACTACGCTTGATGAGTATCGTCAGTACATTGAGAAAGATGCCGCTCTGGAACGTCGCTTCCAGAAAGTGTTTGTTGCTGAGCCAAGCGTTGAAGATACCATCGCGATCCTGCGTGGTCTGAAAGAGCGTTATGAACTGCACCACCATGTACAGATTACTGACCCGGCCATCGTTGCGGCGGCGACGCTTTCGCATCGGTATATCGCCGATCGTCAGTTGCCTGATAAAGCAATCGACCTGATCGATGAAGCGGCGTCGAGCATTCGTATGCAGATTGACTCGAAGCCGGAAGAACTGGACCGACTCGACCGCCGCATCATTCAGCTCAAGCTGGAACAGCAGGCGCTGAAAAAAGAGTCTGATGAAGCCAGTAAGAAACGCCTGGATATGCTCAATGAAGAGCTGGACGATAAAGAGCGCCAGTATTCTGAGCTGGAAGAAGAGTGGAAAGCCGAGAAAGCCTCCCTCTCTGGCACGCAGACCATTAAAGCGGAACTCGAACAGGCCAAAATTGCCATTGAGCAGGCTCGCCGTGTGGGTGACCTGGCACGTATGTCTGAACTGCAGTACGGCAAAATCCCTGAGCTGGAGAAACAGCTTGAGATCGCCACGCAGTCTGAAGGCAAAACCATGCGTCTGTTACGTAATAAAGTGACGGATGCCGAAATTGCCGAAGTGCTCGCTCGCTGGACCGGTATTCCGGTGGCGCGCATGATGGAAAGCGAACGCGATAAGCTGCTGCGTATGGAACAGGATCTGCATCAGCGGGTGATTGGTCAGGACGAGGCGGTTGAAGCGGTCTCCAACGCTATTCGCCGTAGCCGTGCTGGGCTTTCCGATCCAAATCGCCCGATCGGTTCGTTCCTGTTCCTGGGGCCGACCGGTGTCGGTAAAACCGAACTGTGTAAAGCGCTGGCAAACTTTATGTTCGACAGCGACGATGCGATGGTGCGTATCGACATGTCCGAGTTCATGGAGAAACACTCCGTCTCGCGCCTGGTCGGTGCGCCTCCGGGATATGTTGGTTATGAAGAGGGCGGCTACCTGACCGAAGCGGTGCGCCGGCGTCCTTATTCCGTCATCCTGCTGGATGAGGTGGAAAAAGCGCATCCGGATGTGTTCAACATCCTGCTTCAGGTGCTGGATGATGGTCGTCTGACAGACGGGCAGGGGAGAACGGTCGATTTCCGTAATACGGTCGTCATCATGACCTCGAACCTGGGTTCCGATTTGATTCAGGAACGTTTCGGTGAGCTGGACTACAGCCATATGAAGGATCTGGTGCTCGGTGTGGTGAGCCATAACTTCCGTCCGGAGTTCATTAACCGTATTGACGAAGTGGTGGTATTCCATCCTCTGGGTGAAAAACACATTGCGTCGATTGCGCAGATCCAGCTGCAGCGTCTGTACAAACGTCTGGAAGAGCGTGGATATGAAATTCACATCTCCGACGATGCGCTGAAGCTGCTGAGCGAGAATGGTTACGATCCGGTTTATGGTGCGCGTCCACTGAAACGTGCTATTCAGCAGCAGATCGAAAACCCGCTGGCGCAGCAGATCCTCTCCGGAGAACTGATTCCGGGCAAAGTTATCCGTCTGGAAGCCAACGACGATCGTATTGTGGCAGTGCAGTAAGTCACAAAACGCAAAAACGAGCCGCTTGCGGCTCGTTTTTGTTTAAAAACCAGGCGAAAATTGAGGTCTGGGATGCGTTTTGCCTGGAAAGTGAGCAGTCAGTAAATAATTTTCACTTTATCCTTGCAGCTTCGGAATTACTCCCTATAATGCGCCTCCACTGACACGGAACAACGGCACACACGCCGCCGGGTCAGCAGAGAAAAGCAAAATAAACGCTTGACTCTGAAGCGGGAAAGCGTAATATGCACACCCCGCGTCGCAGCGAAAACGAAGCGGC
>NZ_JADBQO010000119.1:0-256 GCF_014895875.1 Enterobacter cloacae complex sp. P12RS | reverse complement strand
ATCGTGTCTAAACATGATATTCATTCCATGCATATTTTCTGCCCCATTTTTCTTGCCTATGGCATAATTCATAGACATTGAATTACTAGCAGATACAGTCGTGTTAAAAACGCAAATAAAAAGAAACAGCACTGCAAGCTTAATTTTATGCATAAACCCTCCAAAAATTTCTCTTAAATATACAGAGATAAAATTGTGTTACCAGCATATAAATACGCAAGAAAAAGTTATAATCACACAATGAAATGTATATTTT
>NZ_JADBQO010000118.1:0-407 GCF_014895875.1 Enterobacter cloacae complex sp. P12RS | reverse complement strand
ATAATAACATTGATAGGCTGCAAGCTTTAGCAAGCCTGAAAAGAAGATGTCTTCATTGGGAGTATATGGCGAAAGGACTGATGTTAGGTAGCACATTCTTTTCAGATCTGAGTGATGAAATTGACATTCCACTATTATTCATAATGAATGATGAATTGACTAACTCCAATCACAGAAGTGGTATTTTCCAACTTATAGAATCTTTTGTATCGGAGAACAAATATTACAATTACATCGAAATTAGCAATGGCGATAACAATACTGATTTACTATTAGAAGATCTGAGAAAATGCTTCGTCTCCGATGCTGATGATCTCCTGCATAGAGTTCTAACTCGTTTTTTTATCAATGCATTTTCAGTCTTTGAATTCTGGGTTTGCAAAACATATGAAAGCGTTAAATTGGCT
>NZ_JADBQO010000117.1:0-447 GCF_014895875.1 Enterobacter cloacae complex sp. P12RS | reverse complement strand
GTCATCATCATTATGTGTAACAATTGCAATATCAATTTTTCTATCATTCAATAAATCTTTAAGCTTCTCTATAACATTCCTTCTTATCAAAAACGTTTTAGGCCCAGAATCGATTAGTATTAACGTATGTTCAAAATCCAAAAGTATGCAATCACCATGTCCCGCATCTAAAACATAAACTGCTATCATAATTATAATCCCAACCTAATATGAATTTTTAGAAATCAAACCCTATCATTACTCTAACCAGTAACAAAATGCCCCTAAATAATATGCGCCTAATTATATTTTTTCAAGATCAGCGTATACCTATTTCTGATATTTTAACTTCGCAAGGTTCATCTGTACTTTACAGTCTATTCAACATCCGTTCATTTCATTCATTGAAATGGTATAAAACTGTAGTAACAGAACCTTGTGGGGAGCAAATGCTAAATATAATTAATC
>NZ_JADBQO010000116.1:0-553 GCF_014895875.1 Enterobacter cloacae complex sp. P12RS | reverse complement strand
TTGTCTTTATTACAAATGACTTTAGGGTTAAAAAAGAGATTGATTGATTCTAATGTTTTTATATTGCAAAAGGTAGAAATATTCTCGTCTATTTTAATATCGGTTTCTATGTGTTCTCGTTTATAAGTATCAGGTAGGTCGGTATAAACAGAATCTTGTTCTTTAATTTTGGAGAAGAAAAAGTTCCTCAGTACATCAATATTAATTTCTTCATGTGAAAGGGTGTTCTCAATTGCAATATCTTTATTTATTGAGATATATAGTATAGTACCACATTTTTTCACTGCCTTGGTGAACCTTTCATCTATGAAAACAACTTTAAAAACATAAGGTAAGTTTTCAATTTCATTATAATCTTCAATGAAATGTATTATTCTTCCGGGATGTATGCCGCTAATTCTTATTTTTATCTTCTCTTCTTTCTCGCAAAGTAATTCTGGTATGCTTATTGGTAAGTTATTGATCTTTTCTAATAAGGGTGATAATTTAAGTAGATAATTAGAAGATCTTAAAAAAAAAGACTCTCCCTCATTTTTATCTATTATAATATAAC
>NZ_JADBQO010000115.1:0-391 GCF_014895875.1 Enterobacter cloacae complex sp. P12RS | reverse complement strand
ACCCGGGATTACAACTACCGGATACACATTAAGGGCAATAAATGAAAAAATATTTTTTTTTGATATTTGTATCTATTCCTTCAATTGCTGGTGAGTTGACATATTCTAATTATTTCAGAGAGTTTTCAGAAGCGTTTTCGGCTCCAACTGTGTCAGAGTCTGACTACTCAAGATTGTCCTCCTATAAAGTGCATCCTGAGCTATTTATAGATTTCGAAAAATCCCCTCCGGAATCATTTAGTGGCAGTGATAAACATAATTCAAATGTTATTTTTAATGGTACTCTATCTAAAAGGTACTTTATCAATTTCATTAACTCCACATTTTTGAATGGTGTTACTTTAGATGAAGGGGCAAAAAAAGTCTTTACTGACAAGGATAGAGTTTATTC
>NZ_JADBQO010000114.1:669-918 GCF_014895875.1 Enterobacter cloacae complex sp. P12RS | reverse complement strand
TGCCGGGTGCCTCCCGGTGAGTCATTGAGCTAACCACTCGTGACTCGCTGCTTCAGAAATTCATGATGAGCCGCTTGATATACAAATCATCAGGTTAATTAGCCCTGCCGCTTAGGAGGATTCATCATTAAACCGAATGTAACAGCAATGCTTAGCAAATGATACAATATTTACTGATGTGCCTCATGATTTTCTTTCGCAGTTTTCACGATCGCAGCATTTTGAGATGGTGAAGGCTGAAATAACGAT
>NZ_JADBQO010000114.1:0-605 GCF_014895875.1 Enterobacter cloacae complex sp. P12RS | reverse complement strand
TTCATTTTTTTTCTTTAAGTCTTGAAACAAAGGTTAAGGTTTTTTCTTCTGGGCAAATCATTAGAAAAATTGCTGTGGGAAACTCTTCTAAACGTGTAATTCCATGCAGCATCTGGTAGAGTCTTTTTTTTAGTATTTCTGCTCCATCTTTTTCAGACTGCCACTCTAAAACTGCCTGCCCCTCTGAACCAATGAATGCATGGGATGGAAGTTTAACGCCTCGGTTTGACTTACTTGAATAGTTTCTGTCATGCAAGAGACCCAAGAGAAGAGGGTTGATATTATTATCTGAGGATCGTGCTTCAATAACTATTAATACTGTGTATTGTAGGATTTTCATGGAAGCCTTATGGTTGCTTCAGCAATAAAGTCATATTGCCATGATGTTGGATGCACTTGTCTTAATTATAATTGTTTGTGTGGGGGTAAAAAAAAGCCTGCATTAAGCAGGCCATAATAATTAAACGTAGTTATAATAATGATTTTATGAATGTTGGCGTTGAATCCCAGGCGTCAAAGATACTTCTGCGCCGCATCTAATATTTCCTGAGAGGTAAGCTCTCGATCTGATGCCACATAAACCACTTCATGGTCACCTGTTAAAG
>NZ_JADBQO010000113.1:0-392 GCF_014895875.1 Enterobacter cloacae complex sp. P12RS | reverse complement strand
AATCAATACCCAATATATGTTTTCTCCTACAAATCCCAGGTACATAAGAATGTGTTGTGGTTGAAAACCTTAACTTTGGTTATCACTTCCACTATTGCAATGTAAAAAAAAGGACATTAGAAAGAACCAATCTTTTATTGACTTTTGATACCGTTTTTAAAAAAACAAATAAGAAACCAAAGCCTGATCTATTCGGTGAATACCATGCAGAAGGGAAAAACAAGAAAATAGATATGGAAACAATTGGGGACAATAAACGATATCCTATATATTTAGTTTGTCATGATGCAGGGCAAAAGAGAGGATTGAGTAATTTTAAAACGCCTAGCAACAAGTCAAAATTGTTTATTACAGGTTAATTTAAAATAAAACTACCCCTTATGAATTAGGGG
>NZ_JADBQO010000112.1:0-448 GCF_014895875.1 Enterobacter cloacae complex sp. P12RS | reverse complement strand
CTATTGGTACCGTTGAAAATGGAGATGTTGCAGCCAATCAAATTTCTCGGGATGTCTATCTAAAAGATATACAACTCATGAAAGAATTAGGTGTCAATTCGTACCGCTTCTCCATATCCTGGTCCAGGGTCATGCCTGACGGTGTAACGGTAAATAAAAAGGGATTAGAATATTACAACCAACTTATTGCTGACTTAAAAGAAGCTAATATTGAGCCGGTGATTACACTTTACCACTGGGACATGCCATTAGCGCTTTATAAAAAAGGTAGTTGGTCTAACCCTGAATCACCAGTGTGGTTCGAAAAATTTGCGCAAGTAATTTTTGAGAATTTTGGTATTAAAAGTCATAATTTTATTACGTTTAATGAGCCTGAAGGCTATGTTTTTACTCTTGAACCCCTTGCAGCAAATCTCATTGAAAAAAAACCAGACGGATACCGTGACGT
>NZ_JADBQO010000111.1:0-808 GCF_014895875.1 Enterobacter cloacae complex sp. P12RS | reverse complement strand
GACGGATACCGTGACGTTTTGTCCGTAGCGTCTCGTGGAAAACAAGCGGTAGCATTACACAACCTTTTGATTGCAAATGCGATGGTGGTACGTAATTACCATAAGGCTAAATATGATGGACGTATTGGCATTGCGTTAAACTTATCTCCTTGCATCGATAATGGACATCCAAATAGTACTACTGAGCAGTTATGTAACGATCTCCACAACAACTGGATTCTCGATGCTCTATATAAGGGAAAATATCCAGATTCAGTATTGAAAATGTATCAATCAGCATATCCTAAATTTAAGCCCACATCTCAAGATATGCAATTGATTACCCAAGGAAAACCTGATTTCATCGGCGTAAATTATTATGGTCCAACATTGGTTAGGTATGATAAATCTGAACCGTTTGAAATAGGTAATGTCCCTAACCCAGATAAAAAACCATCCGTCAACGGACCTGTTTCTCCTGAGGCGTTGGTTACAATGATGAAAAAGATTGATGCCGAATATGCTCATCCTACCTTCATTATTACTGAGAATGGTGCAGGTTTTGGTTTAGCTGATGAACAACTTAAGGAAGGGGTCATTTCTGATAAGTTGAGAGCAGACTATCTCAAGAGACATGTTACTGCCGTTATGAATGCAAAAAAGGAAGGATTGAATATTCAGGGCTATCTATTTTGGAGCTTGCTCGATAATTTCGAGTGGTTATGGGGTTACAAAAATAGATTTGGAATAATTGGTGTCGATTTCGATGATAAGAATTTGAAACGTATACCTAAGTTAAGCTATTATATTTACCAGAAAACTATTAAAG
>NZ_JADBQO010000110.1:0-1724 GCF_014895875.1 Enterobacter cloacae complex sp. P12RS | reverse complement strand
ATTAATTTTATTTAACCTGTCTATTGCTAGCTGGGATATTTTTATGTTTTAACCTGATTAATTCATCCTGGGATCCACGGTATGTTCATAGCACCAAGCGCCATGCTGTTTTATAATAAAACTCTATGATCTGCGTTACAGAGTCTTATTAAAATTAAGAATATAAAACCAACAGCAATAGAATTAAATAAATTGATTAAATTTTTTAAGTGTACTTTAAGAAAGATTCTCTTCTGCTACTAATTGGTTAACAAAGTTAGCAAATGAATTTGTCAGATATCTTTGAAGTTTTGTGTGATTCTCTTGCATAGTCAAATCCTCATCAAAAGAATCTGAAGCATAATATACAATTGAGTAATTATCTAAATCCAGGCAGAAAAAATTCCCTCCCCAATCATTTGCGAAAGGAAGCAGGTTTTGAGGAATCACTTCTCTATCCACCATGCTGATATAGCAACTGTCAATAAAAGATCCAGGATCATCATTTGTCTGACCATTATAAACAAATGACTTAAACGCAGCAACCTCTATAGGCTCAAAATCTTCATCACCGTCCCACCAACTTTTCTCTGGAGTGCCACCATTAAATTGCAGATAATGTGAAACGAAATCATCCGGAAGAGTAATAGATAATTTCTCTTCCGTTTTAGCAATATCTGTACGTCCTATCTTTTTTTCACAGTTAATGATATTATTCATAAGTATGTAGCTTAATGACGATTCTTCGTAAGAAATTACGTGGAAAACGCTTATTCTAGCTGTCTAAGTAACGTAATACAGCGAGGCCTTCACGTTATTTTGCATAAATAAAATTCAAGATATTTTTTAGGCCTATGCTTAAACGCACGCTCTTTGCCGTAGTTATAAGCATCGTTAAAATATTTATACGCTTCATCAAATTGATTCAACTCGTAACAGACCATCCCGAGGTCGATTAAGGGCGCAGTGTCTATATCCGATCCACGAGTGCGTAACGTCACCTCTCCCCATTTCTTCGCCTCCGCATAATCCGTGAGGTCAAAATAAGCGCTGTACACACACGCAGCGATCCAGTTAGCAAGTTCCGATTCGAACTTTGGGTCAGGAAGAGCTTGCCAGGCTTTTCGGTACTGCTCTAAAGCTTCGGCGTATTTTTGGTTGTCGTGAAACTCTATTCCTTTTTCAACAAGAGATGTAACTCTTTTTTCATCGAATTTATAGCATACATTTTTCATATGTTTATTCATTATCATTCTAAAAGAGACCTCCTTGCCTATATAAAAGGGATATCAGCGATAAATGCCTTCATAAGCAATGAGGTCTCTAAAAGAGTGAGTTTTGATTGTTAACTAACCAAAAAAGAAATATTTAAAACCTTCTGCCTCAACATCCTCAAGCTTGCTTTTTAGCATTAAATCGATGTCTTCCAGAAAGTCCTTTCTGAAATTAAAATCATCATCTGTAGCATCACCATCATATTTACTTTGTTCTATCTCAATTGCAGAACAAAAAGCATCCAAAAAGTCAGCTAAGGAATTGGAAATAATGAAATTTCTTTTTTGGATACTACCATAAACTGGAGAGGTCATATTTTTGGTTTCACAAAAAAGAACATCTCCATTTCTTTCTGCAAAGATTACATAATCATCGTGCCAAGCCGTATCATTTTGAACTCGCCAGCCTGATAACATTTCATTTAGCTCTTGGGGCTCAACAATCTGTATAAAGAAGGCACCATCAAATGT
>NZ_JADBQO010000011.1:0-6685 GCF_014895875.1 Enterobacter cloacae complex sp. P12RS | reverse complement strand
ATACGGTATTTTGTAATTGATAATGGCCTGATATTAACCATTATCTACTCAGTAAATAATGGTTAATAAAAATATAAATATCTATTATGGTTAATGCCTATCTGAGAAAGCGGCAGTAAAAATATTTTTCTGCCAGGCCATAACGCTATTGTCGTTTTTAGGGTTTTCTCCCTCTCCCTGTGGGAGAGGGCCGGGGTGAGGGCACCAGCGCGCAGAGGACCCAATCACTCCCCAAGCGTCGCCACCATCACCGCCTTAATCGTATGCATCCGGTTTTCCGCCTGGTCGAACACGATGCTCGCCGCCGACTCAAACACCTCGTCCGTCACTTCCATCCCGCCGTGCAGGTCGAACTCCTTCGCCATCTGCTTGCCGAGCGTGGTCTGGTCGTCATGGAACGCGGGCAGACAGTGCAGGAACTTCACGTTCGGGTTGCCGGTCAGCGCCATCATCTGCGCGTTCACCTGATACCCCCGCAGCAGCGCAATCCGCTCCGCCCACTTCTCTTTGGCTTCGCCCATCGACACCCAGACGTCGGTATAGATAAAGTCCGTGCCCTTCACGCCCGCCGCCACGTCTTCCGTCAGGGTGATTTTGCCGCCGTGCTTCTCCGCCAGCGCGCTGCACTCCGCCACCAGGCTCTCTTCCGGCCAGCAGGCTTTCGGGGCCACCAGGCGCAGATCCAGCCCGGTCAGCGCCGCCGCTTCCAGCATCGAGTTGCCCATGTTGTTGCGCGCGTCGCCCGCGTAGACCAGCGTCATCTCGTTAAACGCCTTGCCCGGCAGGTGCTCCTGCATGGTTAGCAGGTCCGCCAGCAGCTGGGTCGGGTGGAACTCGTTGGTCAGCCCGTTCCACACCGGCACGCCCGCATACTGCGCCAGCGTTTCGACGACTTCCTGGCCGTGACCGCGATACTGAATGCCGTCGTACATCCGCCCGAGAACGCGCGCGGTGTCCTTAATTGATTCTTTATGCCCAATCTGGCTGCCGCTCGGCCCTAAATAGGTGACGCGTGCGCCCTGGTCAAATGCGGCAACTTCGAAAGAGCAACGTGTACGGGTCGAGTCTTTTTCGAAGATGAGCGCGATGTTTTTACCGGTAAGCTTCTGTACTTCCTTGCCCTTTTTCTTATCGGCTTTGAGCTGTGCGGCAAGGGTCAGCAGAGAAGTGAACTGTGCAGGGGTAAAGTCGAGCAATTTCAGAAAGTGTTTCTTGTACAGACCAGACATTTTATCCTCACATGGCGAACGCCACTTATTGAATTAAAATTCACTTTATATGTGTAATTATTCATTTGCAACCCCGTTTCACAAATCTTTCCAACAAAGGTGGAGGCAAACCCGTCCGTGTGTGAAAATAGAAGTATCTGCCGCACTTTAAAGAGGATTGAGCCATGGCAAACCCGGAATTACTGGAAGAGCAACGCGAAGAGACGCGTCTGATTATTGAAGAGCTGCTGGAAGACGGTAGCGATCCGGACGCGCTGTACACCATCGAGCACCATTTCTCTGCGGATGATTTCGACGCGCTGGAAAAAATGGCGGTGGAAGCTTTCAAGCTGGGTTACGAAGTGACCGAGCCGGAAGAGCTGGAAGTGGAAGAGGGCGACACCGTCATTTGCTGCGACATCCTGAGCGAAGGCGCGCTGAAGGCGGAGCTGATCGACGCGCAGGTAGAACAGCTGATGAACCTGGCCGAGAAGTTTGAAGTGGAGTACGACGGCTGGGGAACCTACTTCGAAGATCCAAACGGTGAAGACGGCGAAGAAGGCGACGACGAAGATTACGTCGACGAAGACGACGACGGCGTGCGTCACTAAGTGATTCAGGCGGTGGCGCGCGCCACCGCTTTTTTCAAGGCAGAACCATGGATTACCCGCAAATACTTGCCCCCGTACTCAACTTCCTCCAGTGCCCGACCCCGCAAGCATGGATTGATAAAGCCCAAGACCCGGCGAACCTGCCGCTGCTGCTCACCGACCATATGGTATGCGAGCTCAAGGCCGCTCAGACCGCGCTGCTGCTGGTGCGCAAATACGTCGCCGACGAAAGCGGTGCCGACGCGCTGCTCGACTGGCTCAAACCCTACGAACAGTTCACCTTTCGCGACGGCCCGGAGCCGGACTTCATCGCCCTGCACAGGCAGATTGGCAAAAGCGTAATGCCCAAAACCGACGACCCGTGGGGCCAGGCGCTCATCGACAGCATGGTGCTGCTGATTAAAGAGGAGCTGCACCACTTCTGGCAGGTGCGCGAGGCGATGCTGGCCCGCGACATTCCGTACGTCAAAATCACCGCCAGCCGCTACGCCAAAGGGATGCTGAAGGAAGTGCGCACTCACGAACCGCTGACGCTGATCGACAAGCTCATCTGCGGCGCCTACATCGAAGCCCGCTCCTGCGAACGCTTCGCCGCGCTGGCCCCGTTCCTCGACGATGACCTGCAGAAGTTCTATCTCTCGCTGCTGCGCTCGGAAGCGCGACACTATCAGGACTATCTGACGCTGGCCCAGCAGGTAAGCGACGACGATATCTCACCGCGCATACAGCATTTTGGCGAAATTGAAGCCACACTTATCTCGACACCGGACCACGAGTTTCGCTTCCACAGCGGCGTGCCGGTGTAAACCGGCATAACGCAAGGATAAGGATGCGAGATGAAAAAAACGTGGATCAGTACGGTCATTGTTGTTGTCGCGGCTGCCGCCGTGGCGTTCTGGGTCTTCTTCGACAGGCAGCGCGCTCCGGAAGCGCAAATTGATACCGCCCTTAACGCGATGCCCGCCTGGCAGGTGATCAAGGAGCAGGAGCCTGTGCTGCATCAGCGCATCCTCGACCAGATGGCCGCCCTGCAAAAGGCCGGCGAGCCGGAGCAGCACATTATCGACACCATCCAGCCGCAGATCCTGCATTTGCAGATGACGCGCCTGCAAAACGCCCCGGACGCCAACGTGGTGAACTACATGACCATCAACATGGAGCAGACCGCCGCCATCCAGAAGGTGAGCGACGACGCCTGCTTCCGCTTCCTCTACCCGATGGTGAAGGGCGGCATCAACC
Organism: Enterobacter cloacae complex sp. P12RS; assembly: GCF_014895875.1. Classification (NCBI taxonomy): domain Bacteria; kingdom Pseudomonadati; phylum Pseudomonadota; class Gammaproteobacteria; order Enterobacterales; family Enterobacteriaceae; genus Enterobacter; species Enterobacter cloacae complex sp. P12RS. The sequence goes on along the minus strand of NZ_JADBQO010000011.1, from coordinate 3,627 downwards.
CGATGCGCATGCTGGATAAAGACCTGATGGCGCGGCGCATGCAGGCCGACGCCGACATGATGCGCGCGGCCTACGGCAAAAACCGCCACACCGTGACCCCGGCCGAGCGCGAGGCTGCCGTCGAGGATGTGCGGCCGATTATGAAGGCACTTGCCGATAAGTACGGCGAGGACATCCAGCTGTTGCAGATGCCGGAGAAGGCGGCGGGCAAAGAGAAGCTCTCCTGCGATATGGTGCAGGATATGTGGGCGAAGGTGCTGGCGCTGCCGGAGCAGAAGGCGGCAGGGGTGATTCGTCTGGCGGTGTCTGAGCTGGAGTGAAGGGGCGCTGGTTTTTTGGGCACTTAGAGTGGGTTTCGCGCGTCGTCGCTTGCATGGCGGCGCGCGACAGGTATAATCCACAACGTTTCCGCATCCCCTTCAGTGCCGAAGTGGCGAAATCGGTAGACGCAGTTGATTCAAAATCAACCGTAGAAATACGTGCCGGTTCGAGTCCGGCCTTCGGCACCAAGTGATGCAATAATTAGCTACCTAAGGGTGGCTTTTTTTGTGTCCATTTACGTCCAAATTCGTCCATATCCGTCTGTAATTCAAAGGTAATTTATTTTTCGTCAATAACCATATTTGTTTTGTGGTCTTTCCGTGTTGGTCATTTTTCATCCATTGACATCCACACGATTTGGGGGCCAAATTGGGGGCTTAGACGTAGTTCGATAATAGTGAGGCCCCCAAATGGCACTAACAGATCGCGCTATAGTCCACGCCAAGCCTTGTGGCAAGCCGTATAAGCTCAGTGACTCGCATGGACTTTACCTGCTGGTTAACCCTAACGGTTCAAAACGCTGGTACATCAAGTACCGCTTTGTAAACAAAGAGAAAAAGCTCGCTTTAGGCCCTTATCCGCTTTTGACGCTTGCACAGGCAAGACGCATGCGTGAAGAGGCCCGATTACTGCTGATTTCCGGCATCGATCCGAGCGCACACCGAAAGGCTGAACGCCTTGCTATAACACCGGAACACACGTTTGAGTCTGTGGCTCGCGAATGGGTCACCAGTAACGTGAACTGGTCGGCGGAACATAAGAAGCGGGTGCTGCGTTACTTCGAGCTTTATGTGTTCCCTACAAACGGTCATTGCGACATCACCAAAATGAAGGTTAAAGACCTGCTGGTACCCATCAAAGAGGTGGAGAAAGCGGGCAAACTGGATGTTGCTTCCCGGCTTCAGCAGCGCACTGCCTGCGTGATGCGCTACGCCGTCCAGAACGGCATTATCGATCATAACCCCGCATCAGATTTAACCGGGGCGGTCTCTACGCCCAAAGTACGTCACCACCCGGCGTTGGATCTGAATCTTATCCCTGATTTCCTGGAAAGAATCGACGATTACAAAGGCCGTCAACTGACTCAACTGGCGGTAAAGCTGGCGCTGCTGCTGTTTATCCGCTCCAGCGAGCTGCGCTTTGCCCGTTGGGATGAAATTGACCTGCGTAACGCCATGTGGACCATTCCCGCCGAGCGTGAGCAGATCCCCGGCGTTAAATATTCAGCGCGTGGGGCGAAGATGCACTCCCCACACCTGGTTCCATTGTCGCGTCAGGCCATCGAACTGCTGCACGAGGTGCGGCAGCATTGCAGACCGGGAACTGAGCTGGTGTTCCCCGGCGATCACAATTACCGCAAACCGATGAGCGAAAACACCATCAACAAAGCGCTGCGGGTGATGGGCTACGACACCCAGAAAGACGTCTGCGGCCACGGTTTTCGCACTATGGCCTGTAGCGCGCTGGTGGAGTCAGGCCTGTGGTCAAGCGACGCGGTAGAGCGCCAGATGAGCCATCAGGAGCGTAAGCGCGTGCGGGCGGCGTATATCCATAAGGCGCAGCATCTCGAAGAGCGCCAGGAGATGATGCAGTGGTGGGCCGATTATCTGGATGCAAACCGGTTCAGGCATGTTGTGCCGTATGGCTTCAAAAAGTCGCCGGGAGGCGCACTCGACCATATGAGTTTCCAGGAGCGCAATGACCGGCAGCTAGAAGAGCTGAAAGCCAGAATACTGGCCGACTCGGAATGGCTGACAGCGTCTGAGTTATCGGCAAAAGCGGGTTTTCGTTCCGCCGATCCTGATGCTGGCCCGAAAGGCTGGAAAGCGGCCGGGAAGATATTCTCGCTGAAGGTCGACGGGGAGGATTTGTATCCGGATTATGTTCTGGATGAGAAAGCGCGGCCTCTCAAGGTTGTCAGGTTGATACTCTCGCTGTTCAAGGAACGCAAAACACCGTGGGGGCTGGCTATCTGGTTCGGTTCGGCAAACCGCAGGTTGAGAGGTGGGAAGCCGAAAGATTTGCTGATTTCAAAGTCAGAGTTGGTACTGATGGCGGCGCAGGATGAGGTGGAGTTAGGGGTGTAGGGGGAATGTTGGTATTTGCCCTTTCTTGGGCAGGGTTGTTTATGATGGGAACAAAGTACCCTAGCATTTGTATAGCCTAAAAATATTGGCTATGGCTTAGTCCTCCTATGAGTGGTTAAATTTGACCATCCGCTATGCGCGAGGAGCAAACTCTGGCTTTGAAGGATACCTGAACAAGGTTTTTGAGACTCTCTAAAACTAATGGTTCGGTTAAGCGGGATGCGTATAATGTGAACAAAGACTGGTTCGTCGGGAATTACTGTTCGCGAAAGTTGCATGGATTTTTTAGTAAGTTACCACCACGAATTGGAAAACTGATACTGAAAAAAATCTAAAGTGGTGGCGAGTTTTAGTTGACTACTACAAACACAGATGAAGGAGTTGTATTTTGGACGAAGAAACATCCCCAAAGGTTTTTAGCTGGGCGCGATTAACTTTATCTTTCCTTATTTTTTGCTATATCATGACTTATTCACTGTTTTCTCTAAAATACCTGTTTATGTCATGGGCGGACGACTTTAGTTATCTTACTGTTCTTTTATCGTTATCTAATGAATTCATTGCCGTAACGGAAATTAAGCTTGCTCTTTTTACCATTTCAGGAGCTCTGCTTGGTGGGGCTATCTTAGGAATCACGTCACTGCATAAATATGCAGCCGTAGAGAAAACACTTGATATTGACCACCTCTGGGGGTATCTCATGGCTCCTGTTCTTTCGATTATCATCGGTGTACTAATTTTTTGTTTGCTTTACAGTGGGATAATGGTGCTAAGTGGTGGTGCTAGCCCAACTGTTGGGCAAACCAGCGTTAAAATTGGATACATGTCACTAGGTGCTATATGTGCATTTAACTGGGAGGTGTTTGTTATTAAGCTCCAGAAACTTTCCCGACATGTATCAGATGCATAGGAAAGCGGACGTGATCTCAATCTATCGATAGAAATCGAAGCCATCTTTCTTGCGAGATATTAGTATCGTTCTGATATTGAAACGATACAGCTCTTTGCGCGACAGGTGGCTCCTCATAATGCGTTACAAATAGTAAGCATCCTTGCAAATGAACCACTCACTTATTATGTTTTTTAGAAAATCATGCAAGCTCATAATTGTAATTAACTTCCTGACAGTAAAAACATTAACCTAGTATAAAACGAGATTTAGGTATTACATTCTATAATCTCAAATCAGCTAGGCCTAAAGTATAACAAAGACTAATTG
>NZ_JADBQO010000109.1:0-1749 GCF_014895875.1 Enterobacter cloacae complex sp. P12RS | reverse complement strand
GTTTATAATACTTGCAGGTTACTTTCATCACAATGGACATAAAATTTTTCTTACTTCCATAGTTTTAACATTGGTCTTCTGGTGTGGGGCATTGATTAGCGGTCTAACATAAAAGATTTGATAATCTGTGTTTCTCTATTGTATTGAAAATGATATGTTTTTATTTTTGTAAGTATTGAAGAATCTATGTGAGGTGATCAGGAAAAAACGGCTGGATTAGTGTGTGAACTTTTCAATCTCAGTGGATGAGAGTACGCTCCCAAGTAGAAATGTCTGATCTTGTTTAGCAAAAGCATCCTGTTCATTTTTGATACTTGGATTTACATTGGATTCTAGCACGAACGAGGAACGAACAAATTTTCTATTGGTAAATTTCATAGATGCAAAGCGGTTCTCTGCTAAGCCATTTACAGCTAATAGGTCAAACAGCACTACACCCTCAAAACCAAGTTGATCGAGTTCAATTGCCAGACCTTTTAATTGACGCAAAGGGTGAAAATCCGCTGTGGCAGTTATAACAGCTATTTCACCAATAATGCGTATTTTTTGAATCATAATTTTCACATTCTCGCTGTATATAAGCTATCGATCGCAGAATATGTGTTTTTAGATAAACTTATTGCCTTTTCAAGGGTATCTATCATGCGACTGCCATCTGCAAACTCTTCCATATGGAAAAGTGTATGACGATGTTTCCTATAGAATGTATAGCCGTTATTCAAAGCATCCTGCATCCCTATATTTCTAACCATTGCACTGTATTGAGGTTTTAAAGTACATAACCCACGATTGATATCAAAAAAGTCGCCAAAACCATGTTCTGCATCTTCAACAGACATATTGTAAATGCACATCTGCTCTTTCAGCACTCCTTCGAGAGCCCGTAGGTCCGGATAGAGTAATAGGCAATAATCTGGTAACTGTGGTGAGGCTAATTTCACACAACAGCTAGAGATTAGCAGTTTTTTTACTGATTCAGGTAAGAGTTCATAGCTTCTAGGAAATGCCGTTTTTATATAGTCATCGGCCATCTCCTTTCTAACTATCTCAGCGCTACTATCATCTTTACGATATAAGACTTGTTCTAATCCTTTGAGATCCAGTAAATCTGTAAGCATGAAAATAACACGACGATAACATGACAAAGGTTTACCCTGTATTTGTAAAACTCTTGTGCGTCGATGGTGAGTGAGAGTTAAGTGGTCTTGATGTGCAATACTTTTCAGCGTTACCTGCTTACAGTTGTCCTCATCACGTAAGAGATTGAGTTCAATATCACCAGCCTCCAAAACGCATTCTAATATAGGATCGAATGATTCTGTAGTTATTCCTTTCAATGAATAATTGACGTTTTCAAATTCTGCTGGGTCGATTGTATCCCTTAAATATGAAGCAAGTGTTTCACCAACTGGTTGATTTTTACCTAGTTTCCACTGAATCGTAGTTGTACCTGTATGGTTGAGGTGAAAATCAACAGTTGAGAATTCCGACCCAGTAGAGCCAAAAACCACCCTTTTCCTTTTGGGAAATGTTTGTATATCTCCATCAAGCTGATAGCCGTGAGATTCCAGAAAGTTCTGGATATTGAGATCAAGGTTTTCTCGGTTAAGATTCAGATCTCTGTAGTCAACCACGATTTTCACACCCCTTTCTCTCAATTATTTGTAATCTTTTAACGGAAGATTATAACACCATTTTTAAATTAAGTCATGCTCTAAAAAGTGATGATGGCGAAGATTGGTATTCCAG